>JAYEKJ010000127.1:3431-10372 GCA_034660975.1 Campylobacterota bacterium | reverse complement strand
AGTTTTTAGATTATTAGAATCAGGATTATCAAAATAGACTTCAACATAAACACCACTATCAGCAGAATAGAGTAGGGTAGAGAGTAAAAAAGGGAGTAAAAATTTCATATGAATTAGCCTTTGTTTTTTGTATATTTATATGTCTAGTTTAAGTTCTTAGTAAGAAGAAACCAGCATAGAAGATAAATTATACAGAAGTCTGATTTAATAAGTGTTAAAATAATTAATAAATTTTTAAGAGGCAAAACCATTGAACTGGTGCTAGAAAATTTAATTGGTTTTTGATATACTGCAACATAATAAAAAATATAAGGAAAATGTTCAATGGATTTTGCTATTAGTAAGAGATTAATTTTTTTTGTTTTAATGATTTTGTCGTTTGTGATTTATATATTTAACAATGGTTCAGATGATAAAGTGAAAAAAAGTAGTATAACTCATAATGATAAAGTTGATAAAGTTCAAACCAATAGTGTAGTTGTTATCAAAAAACCACCATCAGAGTTACAAAAAAAGATACTCGTTGAAAAACAAAAGATTTTAGATGCAAATATTTTGCAAAAAAATATTTTAAACACTAGAAAAGAGTATCTTTTAAATCAGTCACAACAACGCTCAAAATATCTAAGCAATAAAGCAAGATATAGCAGCGAATCGCTTCAGCGTGTAGAGAAAAAAATAAAATCGATAAAGACAGAGAAAGAGAAACAACATCGAAAAAATTATGAGCAATATATTGCAGGCAAACACTTCGAACAACGAAATCAGGTACATAAAAGAACAGCTTTAGATCATAGCAGACAAAAAGCTTTGTCTAGTATGCAAGATAAGCAACTTTTACATGAAAAATATACAAAAGAGGAATAAACTATATTATTTCTCAATAAGTTTAAAAAAAATTCTTTAAATAATAATTTATATTTATTGATTTTATTTGTATTATGTATAACTATAAGCATTAGATTATTATTGTCTTATCAAACAAGTGGCAATATATATCATATTGTCAATAATCAATTTATATCAATTTTAACACCAGATGCTGCTTTATATGGATATTATGCAAAATTATTACTTAGAGATTTACCTCATACTACGGATGTACATCTCATTGAATATGTATTATTTTTTATAACTAAATATAGTAGCTTTACTTTAGACCAAGCAATATATTATTCTCCTGCATTTTTTTCATCTTTAATTATAATACCCGCAATGCTTATATCAAATTTATATATCAAGATAAAGAAAATAGTTTTTTTAGTGGGATTAACTACTGGAATTGGATATGGATATTATAGTAGAAGTTATTTAGGATACTTTGATACGGATATTCTTAATACATTTTTCCCTATGATGATTCTTTATGGTATGCTCATTACGATAAAAAAAGAAGATTATAAATATAGTATTATTATTATAACAGCCAATGTGCTTTTTCTTGCTTGGTATCATTCAAGTGAAATTATTGTTTATGCATTAAATATTTCTTTTGTTTTATATTCTTTAATATTTTATAGAACAAATGCTGATTTTTATAAAATATCAGTATTGGTAATGATTAGTATTGCTAAACTTTTTATTATATATAAACTTTTTATTTTGCTTACATTATTTTTAGTATTTAAATATTTTAAAATAAAGTATAAATATTTTTTAATAATATATATTATAGTTTTCATACTTGCAATTTATAAAATCGATTTTACTCAATTTATTTATCATGCAAATAGATATCTTTTTAAAGAAGAATTTTTAAATCAAGGAAATCATTTCTTTTTGGCTCCTATGCAATTGGTTTCAGAGGCAAGAAGCATTGATGCTGTAAAGTTAATAAAACTAATGAGTGGTAATATATGGATATTTATACTTTCAATTATTGGCTATATTATGTTGGTTTCTCGTCATAAAGAGATAATACTTGGCTTACCTTTAATTGTGTTTGGATTATTGAGTTTCAAAACAGGTATAAGATTTCATATTTATACTGTATCTATATTTATTATATCTTATGCTTATTTGAGTTATTACTTGATTTTAAAGTTCAAAATGAAATATTTGAAATCCTATTTAATCTTATTGTCATTTTTTACTTTAGCTATATATGAAAATTATAATTTTGTTAAATATATAAATACAAAAATTGCTTTTCCAGTTTTTAATTCTGAACAAATAGTAGCCTTAAATAAATTAAAAAATATTTCAAATCAAAACGATTCAGTTGTTACATGGTGGGATTATGGTTGGCCTATTTGGTATTATACAAACATGAATACATTAATAGATAATGGAAAGCATCATGCAGATAATTATACAGTATCAAAGATTCTTATGTCTAACTCACAAAAGTTCTCAAATCATGCTAGTCATTATTTCTATGATTTAGTTAATGAGAACTATGCTGAAACAGCAATATTAAAAGCATTAAAATTAAATAAAAATAGTGAAGACTTTTTTAAAGAAATTGAAAATAAAAAAATTAGTATTCCAATAAAAACAGATAAATATTTAGTATTACCATATCAGATAACATCTTTACTTCATACTATATCTTCTTTTGAAAATATAGATATAAAAAATGCTAAAAGACTAAATCCTAAGTATATATATAGATTTAAAAAAATAGGGGAAGATAAGAATTATATTTATTTAGATAACAACACTAAATATGATAAATACAAAGGTGTGATTGTTAATAAAAAGAGTATAATAAAAATTAAACAATTCCTAAAAATAACATTTAAAAATAATAAAAAAATGTTATCAAAGGCAATAGGGCATAAAAATGGGTTTTATTTTATATCAATAGGTGATTTTTACTATATTATGGATGAATATTTTTTCAACTCTACGATAGTACAATTGTTATTTTTAAACAACTATGATAAAGAATATTTTAAACCTATATTTATTGGCAAAACTATATCAATATATAAAATTAAATAATTCAAGGAGTAACTTTTATTTTAGATTTAAACTTAGGGTGATGTTTTAAATATAGAACATTAAATCAACTATACAAAAGGAATAAAATGAAAAAGAGAGAGAATAAAAGCACAATACTTTTTTCAAGTATTGTTGCTAGTATGCTTATAGCAAACTCTTATGCAGCGACGGAACCATTTACTAAGGTTTTTGAAGTTGATGCAGACAAGAATGCATTATATAGTGCAGGTGACCAAATATTTATGCAGTTTCGAGACCCTGTTGTAATATCAGAACTTAGTGTATCAGCATCTACAAGCGATGGTATAACTACATGGGATTTAGGAAGTAATCATAATGTTTCAGCCATAGATAATGCAAATGCAACTGTATCTGCTTTTGATATGTTTGGAGAAACTACTAATTCTAATGGTAGTGCCAATACTTTTATATTAACATTAGGGGATAATTCAAATGTTAGTTTGAATGATTGGCTGCATCCAACCATTGATGATTCAGCATTTAATGCAAATGCATCTTTTCCATTACTGGCAATAAAAGAATTTTCTAGTGAAGATATAGTAACTGAAATACAAAATATAAGAGATGAATTTAATCGTATTAAAGATACAGTGCCTGATGATATGAGAGAAGTTATTGAAAAATTATTCGCTGATATTGATGCTCTTTTAGAAGCAACATCGCTTGATGAAGATAGTATTGTTGCTAAGTTGGCAGAGATTAGTGCTATGAAAGATATGATGGGGGATGAAGATGCTAAGATGTATGGAGCAAATGCATCTAAAATAACGGGTAGTGTTCAGCTACCAACAGATATTACACTTACATCTGCAGAAAATTGTTTTGATGCAGATAATGGTATGCCATTAGCAACTTGTAATGCTGTATTTATTGATTTGATGGGTGTAAACGATGAGTGGTTAGGTTCTACTATGGTGGAACCAGATGGTTCTTATAATCTTTATTTTAGAGAATTAGCTGAATCTGAAGAGTTAAATGCAAGGCTACAGGTACATATACAAGTAGATGGAACACATGAAAGGTTTTTCCGTGACTTTGGTGATGATAATGCGATAGATGGCACCGATGCAGCTGCAGATAGTTTTAAATCAGATATGGAAGTAGAGTGGATTGAAAATACAGAAACTGGTATGTGGAATCCAGATGTAAACCATTTAGCAATCTCTTCTGCTTCAACTACACTTGATTTAGATGTATCAAATATGGATGGTGATAAATATGTTGTTGAGGGTAGTATAAAAGTTCCAGAAGACTTTACTCCAGGTGAGATACTAGGTTCAAATGGCGAATGGTTAGGTTTTCAAATGGTAAACCTTACAGCTATCAACACTACAACAGGTGAGCATTATTGGACTGAGATTGGCAGAACAGAGACTAGTACAGATAATGATACCTATCCATTTAAATTTAAACTACCAAACTCTTCAGCAGATTATATTTTTAGAATAGAAAAAATGTCTGATAAAAATGGTGCATTTGAGTGGGTTGAGATGTACTTAAATGATGGTTCTGATAATGAGTTTGATGCAGTAAGTGGCTCTGACGATTCACTTGTAGGTGCTACTGGTGTTATGTGGGATGATATTGGAAGTGGAATTTGGATTCCAGATACAACAAAAACTGGTTATTTTACAGTAAGTAATGGAGTTTCAAACATAGCTATTGATATCACAACTTTTGGAAGTAACTTTTACAAAATAGAGGGTAGTGTAACACCTCCATCTGATTTTGATAAAACAAGTTTCAATGACAATATCAACATAGATATCTTAGATGCTAAAACTGGTTGGTGGTTAGGTTCTGCTCCTGTTGTATGTGATTCTAATGGTGATTGTACTTACTCTGTAATTTTAGGTGATACACTTAACGATTATGATGGTGCAGGTGCCGGTGGATATATTATCCAAATGAATCAAAACCATTGGGATAATGACAACTGGGAAAATAGCTGGTGGAAAAACTTCTACTTTGATTTAGGAGAAGATAATACTATAGGCGGTTCAAATTCAAATGAAGACACTATTAAAGATCAAATGGATGTTCGTTGGATTGAATCTGATGATGTAGATTCCTATGGTAACCCTTATTGGAAACCTGATGTTAATCATCTTCATATTGCCTCTGGCACGGCTGTAGCTGATGTTGTAGATGTAAATATTAGTTTTACAACTTATACAGCTCCTACAACTTTTAGTGTAAGTGGTACGATAACAGGGATTCCTCAAGGTGCAAAATGGGCAAATGTTCATATGTATGATCCTGTAAACTATACAGGAAATAGTGCAAAACTGAACGCAGACGGTACATATACTATCAACAATGTAAAAGAGGGTAAATATATCTTAGAGTTACATTATGATGTAGAAGATGGTGGACATTTTAAACATTACCAGTATGTTATCACTGATGATGATGGAAATTTTGCTGCAGGAACAACAACAGCAGTAGATGGTATGGATATTAAATGGGCTCCGTATGCATCAAATGGTACAGCGATACCAGAAGCTAGCACTTATGATATAAATTTTGATTGGGCAAGTGTAGCTTATTGGGCTCCTGAAGAGACTACTAATCAAAAAGTTATGTTAGATGTTCATGCAGATGTTTCTGTGGTACCTTTAGCTATTACACAAGCAACTTTTTATAATTTAGTAGCAAATGTAACAGGCTTAGCAAATAGTACAAATGTAAATTTCAATCTTTTTGTACCAAATGAACCAATAGGAAGATGGGAAAACAACTCCTCTGCTTCTGATGGAACTACAACAAGTGAAGTACTTAAAGATTTAAAAGCAAGAGATGATTACCAGCTGCAAATCTGGGTAGATGGTCTTGGTGAGTTTTGGTATGAGCAAAGTAGTGGTAATTTAATATCTGATGTTACTTGGGTAGGTATGCAAAATGGTGCAGTTTGTGAAAACTGGAAAACAAATACAAGCACCTGTGATTGGAATGCTCTAGTTGAGTGGAAACCAAATCTTGCTGGATTTAGTATAAATACAGATACAACATTAAACTTAGCAATACCAGATGATAGAGCTATTATTACGGCTACTTTTGCTATGGGTGCAGATGATGCAAACAAAACTTTTGATGTAAATATGTGGCAACATAATGACAGTGGACATGCTTGGGAATCTTTTGAAGCAGATTCAAGTGGTGAAGTAGTTGTGAGTATGAGTGTAAAACAAGGTACAGACTACAGAATGGAAGTTTATAATCCAGCAACTTGGGAAGGGTTTGTTGTTGATTTAGGTGCAGATAATGCAGTTGGTGGAAGTAATGATTCTCTTATTACAAACCAAAACTCATGGGCAACAGATGGAGCTTGGGGACCGAAAGCTAGTACTCTTATAGATGCAGAATCTGGAGATCTTACAGATGGAATCTTAGCTCTTGGAACTCTAACACCTCCAACATTAAAAACAGTTTCGTTTGCAGTAGCAAACTTAGCAGTAGATGAAAACAATGCAAGTATCATTATAGAAGATATTTGGATAGGTTTAGAGAATAACACTACTCATGAGTGGTACGGAAATGGTAATGCTGATTGGAGTGATTGGACTAATCCAACTTTCTCAGATACAGTAAATGTAAAAGTTCCTGCAAACTCTGATGATGAGGCTTACTTTGTTCATATTTACCCAATGATTCATAAAGCTGGAATGGTAGATACAAATGGAAGTGGACAAGGTGTGATAGCAGTAATTGGAGCAACACCTGACACAGCAGCTATAGATTTTACATCTTCACCAACAACAACTGTTTGGGATATTGCAGATGCAGATACTATCACAATAGCAAATGAAACAAATGTATCTGTAACTCTAAAAGCTATGAATGATTATAAATCTATCTCAGGAACAATAACTCTCAATGGAGATGTAAGTGAAGCTGGTTGGATATGTGCAACAGCACCAAATGATGGTAAATGTTCAGAGGTTGAGAGTGATGGTTCTTATGTTATCAATGGT
>JAYEKJ010000127.1:1582-3331 GCA_034660975.1 Campylobacterota bacterium | reverse complement strand
GACACAACAATAACGATAACAGTAACACAACCATAGACTAGAGAATCTCTCTAGTCTAAACAAAAAGGAAAATAGATATGATATTAAATAAATTATCGATAATAACATCTTCACTCTTGTTAAGTACATCTTTATTTGCTGGTTTTGATAGTATGAACCCACTACAATCAAGTTCTCACGATACTACAAATCAGTCGAAAAATAAAGATGTAGCAATAAGTTGGAATCAAGCTACTGCTAATAGTGGTGATACACTAGCGGGATACTACTACATACTTGATACAAGTTCTGATACACTTATTCCCAATGTAGTAAGTACTAGAAAAACATTGGGTTCTAGTGCAATATCTAAAACAGAAACTGTAACGGGAGCTGATGGGAGTTATTATTTTCATTTAGCTCCTTATGCAGAGGGTGGAAATACTGGAGCAACACTTCATTTTGGACCTATTAAAATAGATTCTACTGCTCCATCAGCATTAAGTATCTCACCTGATGGTGGGTCATATAGTGAAACGCAAAGCGTTAGTATGAGTGCAACAGATGCAAATAACTATACTATCTACTATACAACAGATGGAACTACTCCAACTTCAAGTAGTTCAACATATAGTTCTGCAATCTCGGTAGCTTCAAGTAAAACTATTAAGGCGATAGCTATAGATAGTGCAAGGAATGAGAGTAGTATAAAATCATCAGCATTTACTCTAAACACAACTACAAATGTTGCTCAGTTTGGAAGTGAAGTAACAGCTGGTACAACAATAGCTACTAGTAGTGATGGAAACTCTGCAAGTGTAACAAGAGAGATTACAGTTTCAGGTTCATCTGTAACACACTATAAGTACAAAGTAGATTCAGCATCTTTTTCTGCACAAACTACAAAAGAAACAGCTATTGATATATCTTCTTTATCAGATGGCTCACACACTATCTCTATTATTGGTTACGATGGAAGTACATGGCAAACAGATGCTAGTGCTACAACTTTGTCATTTACTGTTGATAATACAGCTCCATCAGCGATAGCTTTTTCAAGAGATACTGGAACTACATTAACAGAAAATACAACTCTTACAATTACATCTACAAACTCAGATAATATTTACTATACAACAGATGGTTCAACACCAACTATAAGTAGTACAAATTCTGCAACAGTAGCATTAACTGGAACAGCTGGTAGTACAGTTTCTTATACTATAAAAGCTATAGCATTTGATACAGCGGGAAATAAAACATCAGTTTCTCAAGCAATTTATAATGTAGAGATACCAGCAGCTTCAAGTGGAGGAGGTTCATCGACACCACCTGCTGAAGAGACAACTGAAGAGGAGGTTGCTGAAGAGGTTCCAACTCAAGAGGAGGTTGCTGAAGAGGTTCCAACTGAAGAGGAGGTTGCTGAAGAGGTTCCAACTCAAGAGGAGGTTGCTGAAGAGGTTCCAACTCAAGAGGAGGTTGCTGAAGAGGTTCCAACTGAAGAGGAGGTTGCTGAAGAGGAGGTTGCTGAAGAGGAGGTTGCTGAAGAGGTTCCAACTCAAGAGGAAGTTGCTGAAGAGGTTCCAACTGAAGAGGAGGTTGCTGAAGAGGTTCCAACTCAAGAGGTGTCAGTTGATACAGTGGAAACAGGCCTTACAAAAGAGGAAACTATTAAAGTAACAAATACTGATGGAACTTTAACGGAAACTACAAAGTTTATAGATGAATCTGGTGAGAGTGTAGAGGTTGAGGTTCAAACAAAACTTAGCA
>JAYEKJ010000127.1:0-1482 GCA_034660975.1 Campylobacterota bacterium | reverse complement strand
GAAACAGGCCTTACAAAAGAGGAAACTATTAAAGTAACAAATACTGATGGAACTTTAACGGAAACTACAAAGTTTATAGATGAATCTGGTGAGAGTGTAGAGGTTGAGGTTCAAACAAAACTTAGCACTGCAGAGACACAAACTAAAGATGATGGTACAGTTGTTACAACAGCAACTGCTACAACAGATGATGGTGAAGCACTTCAAATACAAGTGCAAATAAACCCTAATGGTACAGTACAAAACTCCTTTACAATTGGTGATAAAAGTTCTGATGTAGATGTGGCTATAGTTGGTGCAGATACTGTTATAAGAGAAGATGGTGCAATTGAGACTACAGCGAAGGTTACCTCAGATACTGGTGATAATTTAACAACTAAAGTTGAAGTAAAAATAGATGGAACAACTACTAGTAGTGTTGAGATTGTTGATGCTAGTAGTAAGAAAACTACAGCTGAGATAACAGTAGCTATAGTTGGTGCAGATACTAGAGTTAAATCTGATGGTGCAATTGAAACTACAGCTGAAATAACAACAGCTGAGAATGTAAAAACAGTTGCTAAAGTGGAAGTAAAAGCAGATGGTGCAACAGCAAATAGTGTAGAAGTTACAAATTCTACAGGTGAACTTGTAGTAACAAAACTAGACACAAATATTGCAGGAGCGAGTAGTTCTATATCAACTGATGGTTCTATAACTATAAAAACTCCAACTTTAGAGGTTCAAACAGGTGAGAAAATAGCTATAGAAGTTGTTGTAAACAATACTGGTAGCGTAAAACCAAATATTATTTTAGAAGACAAAATTATTGAGATGCCAGAATTTGAAGCAGGTAGTGATGTAAATGTTAAACAAGAAAATGGAAAAGTTTTAGTAGAAGTGAGAACTATACTAAACAAATCTATAACATATAATCAAGGAAACTAAGATGAAAAATAAATTATTTACACTTGTGTCGATAGTATTTTTAAGCTCTATATTTGTAGCTTGTAGTAGTGATAAAGGCTCTAAAACTGTTTCTACCCCTGCAGTTTTAGAAGATATCATTTTAGTAGCAGATACATCTATTATTTGTACTAATGAAACTGTTTTTACAGTTGTTCCAACAGACAATCCAGAAGTTCTTTCTTCTACAGATACAAGTAGTGGTGATACAACAATTTATATACAAAAAGATTCCTTAGGTACAGTACTTATTCAAAATTGTACAAAAAAATAAATTTTGTTTAAAGTTTTATGATAACACTTAATTATCTATTTTCATAAAACTAAAAGCAATATTTTAACACCATTATTTTCTCATTACTGCAATTTGAATAGAAATATGATAGTTGCAGCATGAGAATAGATGAACTCTTTATAAGCAAGATAAAACCTTTACATAGCTATAATCTCAGACTTAAAAAAATGGAGTCACCAAATATGAATAGAAAAAAAATATATAACCCTCAATCAACAGAAAATGTTAATGATAGAAAGATT
>JAYEKJ010000126.1:8469-10498 GCA_034660975.1 Campylobacterota bacterium | reverse complement strand
AATCTATCATACCATCATTAACCACTACACCAAATACATAATCACCAGACTTATCTACTAAAATATCAGTAGTATAGTTTTGTTGAGTAGAGTATGTGATAGTGGAATCTTGTGGTTTTGATATTGTAAACCATCTATAATTTAATCCATCTGGATTGTATCCAAGGTCTCCATCATACCCATTTGATATCTCTATATTGAAACTACAACTACTTAGCTCTTTATCTGGTTTTGCAAATACAACAGGTTTAGAGTTTGTAGAAGCATCTGTTACATATATAGTAGCTACTGATTCTTCTGAAGTGTTTTTACCATCACTTGCAGTTGCCCCTATTTTATATACACCAGCTACATCCGGAATAAAATAATCGATATAAAGATTACCCTCTGCCCCATTTATCTCAGTTATTTCACTATTGCTAGGTGTTTGAATCAATCTGTATGAATAGCTTAATGTATCACCATCCAAATCAACAGCCTCATTTCCATATATAAAAGTAACTTCATCAACTTTTATATAGTAGTCATAGTTACTTTTGAGAAAATCGTATGGAAAGATTATAGTTGGAAGGGAGTTTTGCTCAGTAGTTGTTACATTGATTTTCATCTCATCGGGAACACTTTTATTTATACCATCATTTACAACTAATGAGAAAGTATATACACCGGAAACATCGGGTTTGAGTGTTGGTTTTGGTGTTTCATAAGCACTAACAACAACATCACTACCATCAGGTTTACCTGTAAGTTCCCACTCATATTTTATGAGACTTACTAAATCATTATGATAACTCATTGAACCATTTAGCTGTACATCTGAACCCAATTTAATATTTATATCAAATCCAGCATTTGATATAAGGTTTGTACTAATTGGTAAATTTGTAATTGTAAACTCATCATCAACAGTAATATCACCATCGGTATTTGGCTCTGTATCTATTACATCCTCTACTCCATTATCACTATTCGAACTATTATCCTCGACTGATTCACTACAAGCACTAAAGAGACTTACTATAAGAAGCAAGATTATAATATATGTTTTCATAACGATATCCTTATATATTAAATTTTCAACTTCCTAATTGTAAAACTTATTTATGGAGAAACTATGGATTATTTAATTTTTTATGATAAATTTAGTGTAAAATGTATGAAAGAAACATTTATATTAGGGTAATTAATGCTAGATATATTCAAACAAGAGAAAAGTTTTTTAACAAGAGCCAAAGAGAAAAGTTCATTGAAATATGTGATAAAACTTGATGATGTTGGTGCTTTCGTTGAGGTGTGTGATTCTAAACTTAAGGTTATCAAAGATATTGATTATAGAGTTTATAATGGAATTGATAGGGAGATTTTACAGCTTTTAGAGAACTCTAGTGAGAGGGATTTTTTTACTGTTTCTTGGGAGAGTGAGGAGAATCATCTTTATCTTGATAAACATCCACGATTGTTAGAGTTGCTTCGTCAAAATGGCAAAATATTTGTAGATTCTGGTGATGAGATAAGTTTTGAGAGTGGGGTTTTTAAAGTTGAATTGGAGATTTTAAAAGATGAAAATAGTTTTGCAACGAGTATAAATATAGATTCTCAAACTGAATTTAGATTCTTAACCTCTAATTATATGCTTTTAAGTGATAAAATCGTTCAAGTTTTTGATATTGGTGAAAATTTTTCAAGGTTAAAAGATTTTAACACCACTATAAATGATGATAAATTAGAGGAGTATCTAACGATTCTCTTTACCCATTTTGAAAATATAGATATAAAATATGAAAACTATGAAGTTGAGTTTAAAGATGAAAAACGGCTTATAAAACCAGCAGTTATTTTTGAGAAAATTACATCAGATAATGAACTCATTTTAAGAACATCTGCAACAGTTGGAAAACTCTCCCCTGAGTTTTTTAACGATTTTAACATCTCTAAAATAGTGCTTATAAATGAGTTGGAATCTACTATCTCCATATATGAGTGTGATTTTTCTGATGTTTTTGAGATATATGGGACTATTTTTTCTAAA
>JAYEKJ010000126.1:0-8369 GCA_034660975.1 Campylobacterota bacterium | reverse complement strand
GCTGATGATATGGGGCTTGGTAAAACTCTTCAGACCATCTCACTTTTATCTTATATCTATCCTAAAAGTAAGATTCCATCTTTAGTTGTGATGCCAAAATCACTTTTGAATAACTGGCAAAATGAGTTAAAAAAATTCAATCCAAATCTATCTTTTTACCTTTACTATGGTGCTGGTAGAGAGGTTGAAGAGTTTAAGAATCATAATATCATACTCACAACTTATGCTTTAGTGAGAAACGATATAGATAAGCTAAGAGATGAAAAATTTGATACTATTATTTTAGATGAATCTCAAAATATTAAAAATGTAGAATCGAAAATATCAAAAGCCGTAATGCTCTTAGAATCAAGTAACAAATTTGCTCTAAGTGGTACACCGATAGAAAATTCTCTTTTTGAACTCTATTCACTTTTTAGGTTTATAAATGGTGGTCTATTCTCAACTTTGGCAGATTTCAAAAGAGACTATGCCGTACCGATTCAAGGTGATGCAAATGAGGATGTAGCGAAGATTCTCAAAGCGAAAATATCACCATTTTTACTAAGACGACTTAAAAAAGATGTACTCAAAGATTTACCAGCGAAGCAGGAACAGGTTATATATGTAGATATGGACGATTCTCACAAAAAGTTTTATAATCAAAAAAGAGATTATTATAAACAGATGATAGAGCAACAAATATCTATGAATGGGATGGAAAAATCAAAGTTTATGATTCTACAAGCCTTTAATGATTTGCGACAAATCGCATCAGCTCCTGAGCTAAAAAGTGAGGAGTCTGTGGTTTCATCAAAGATAGAATCTATGTTTGAGATGCTTGAAGATATAGTTTTAAATAATCATAAAGTTCTCATCTTTGCTAACTTTTTAGGCTCATTAGATTTGATAAGCCAAAAAGCTAATGAGTTAGGTTATGAGCATCTTTTAATGACTGGAAGCACAAGAAACCGTCAAGAGTTGGTAGATAAATTTCAAACAGATAAAGATATAAAACTGTTTTTAATGACACTAAAAGTTGGTGGGGTAGGGTTAAATCTTACTGAGGCTGATTATGTGTTTATATTTGACCCATGGTGGAACGCTTCGGCTGAGAATCAAGCAGTAGATAGATGTCATAGAATGGGGCAAAAGAATAAAGTTTTTTCTTATAAAATGATAACAAAAGGGACGATTGAGGAGAAGATTCTAGAGCTTCAATCTCAAAAAAAAGATATGACAGATATGATAATAAGTGGTGAAGATGGTGGCTTAAAACAGCTTAGTGGTGCAGATTTAGATTATATATTGGGGTGATATTTTAAACCTTATTTATACTAATAATAGTACAATGTCAGACTAAAATAAGTTACATTAAAGAGAGCTAAATGCAAAGCAATACATTATCAAAAAACAGACAAGCTTTTTACTCACAACTTGAGTCAATGTTCGCAGGTCGTGAATTAGAAAACTTTAAAGGTAGGAGTGGTTTTGCTAATCTTTTATCGATAAAATCTCAATATTTTAAACATATAAAGAAAGAATTAGAATCTAAAATAAAAAAAACTTTTAATGCTTCACATACTGAAAATGAGCTATATATAAAAGCTTTTACTTTCTTTGATAGTTTTTTAAATGAAACGGGATGCCCTTATTTTAATAAAACAGAGTTTTATAAAAACTTGTATGAAAAAGTTTATACAAACTCCTCTGATACTGCACTCTTTTATAAAACAAGTAAACTTTACTATGTAAAAAGTGATAGTGTACCTTCAAATGCTGATTACGATATTAAAAATGACGATGAAGATATTTCACGAGCTAAAATAATTTTTGAAGTTAGCGATGAACTAAAGTATTCATCTACAAATGAAAAAAAAGAGTTAAAATTTTTACTAAAAGATTTAAGTAAAGGTGCAAAAAGTATTACTCTTTTAGTGCTTTACAAGGGTCAAAAGATAGATCTAGGGGATGATTATAGTTTTGAGTTAAACTCTAAAATATCAGATAAAGAGTATGAGCTAATATCTTCAAATAAAACAAATCTAAAAAAGTTTGATGAATTTTTAGTTAATTATGCGTTAGATATAACTCCGAGTGAACTCTCACAAGCAATATACACTTATAAAAAACAGAGAGAGATAGATTTTTTCATACACAAAGATAGTGCAAACTTTTTAAAAGAGCAGTTTAATCTTTACATGTATAACTATCTTTTTAATGATGACGAAATTAAATTTAACGATTGGGATATAGAGAGACTTCAACAAGTTAAAAATATAAAAGAGACTGTTTTTGAGACCATAGAACTTCTATCTAAATTTGAAGATGAATTACGGGCTATGTGGTTAAAGCCTAAGTTTGTAAGAGGTTTGAATTATATTATTACTCTTGATAAGATTAATAGTGATTTACATGATGAAATATTTAAGATTAAAAAGCAGATTGATGAGTGGAAAGAGTTAGAACTTATAAAAGATGATGAACTACTCTCAAATGAGTTTTTACCTGTGGATACAAAATATTTAAGTGACGAGCTGAAATATAAAATATTAAGTTCTTTTGATAATTTAGATGAAATAACAGATGGTACATTAATCAAAAGTGATAACTTTCAAGCTTTAAATACAATACTTCCTAAATATAAAGGTCTTATTGATTTAATATATATAGATCCACCTTTTAATACTGGTAGTGATTTTGCATATAAAGATAAATTTCAAGATAGTACTTGGCTTACTTTGATGGAGAATAGGCTTACTTTGAGTAAGAATTTATTAAGCGATAAAGGAAGTTTTTATTTACATCTTGACCACAATGCTAATTATATGGGGAGACAATTATTAAATGATAGTTTTGGAAAAGATAATTTTATAAATGAAATTATTTGGTATTATTCAAATAAAATGGCAAATAGCAGTACAAGTTTTGCTAAGAATCAAGAAACAATTTATTTATATAAAAAAGCAGAAAAATATTTATTTACAAGAATTACAGAGGAAAGGGATAAGCCAGTTTTACTTAGTAAAAGAGAAGGTCGAGATGGTAAAAATATGAGAGCTAGAGATGAGGATGGTAATATTATCTATATGGAATCAAATGAAAGGTATATAGATGAAGTTTGGAAAATACCAATTATCGGTTCAACATCAAAAGAAAGAAATAGTATTTTTGGCTCTACTCAAAAACCAGAGGAATTACTAAAAAGAGTGATAACTGCTTCATCAAATGAAAACTCTTTAATCATGGATTATTTTAGTGGTAGTGGAACAACAATAAATACAGCACATAAATTAGGTCGTAAGTGGATAGGTGTTGAGATGGGAAATCATTTTGAGACTGTAAATATTCCACGAATTAAAAAGACTTTATCAGGATTAATAACAGGAATAAGTAAAGAACTCGAAAAAGAAAATAATCTCAAAATTGGTGGAATAGTGAAATACTATGAACTTGAAACCTATGAAGATGTTTTAAGTAAAGCTAAATATTCATTAAATAAAGATAGCTTAATTGATTTATATCAAAGTGAAAAGTTAGCTACGGATAAAGTCATAAATATAGACAGTGACAATGTAAAATTAAATATTAATGAGATTTATAATGATATTGATATTTTTGAAACTATTTCCAATACTACTGGATTTAAAATAAAAAAACTCTATGTTGATAGATGTATATTTTTAGATGGAGATAAAGAAGTAGAGATTAAAAAAGATGAGTTGTTATTTAGTGAGTATCCATTTCTTAGAAAACTTATTTGGTGGAAGTGATGGGAACATTAGGAAAGCTAAATAGACTAAAAATCAACGGATATAAATCGATAAAATCTATAGATATAGAATTTTCATCAATTAACATCTTAATAGGTGCAAATGGAGTTGGGAAAAGTAATTTTATAGGTTTTTTTAAATTTGTTAAGAAACTTGTCGATAAAGAGTTAGAACTTTATATAGCACAATTAGGTGGTGCAAATAAAGTTTTATATTTTGGAAGAAAAATAACAGAAGAATTAAATTTTTCATTATTGTTTTCACCAAATGGTTACCAAGCAACATTATTGCCAGATGATACTAATGGCTTGATATTCAAAACAGAATCTGGATATTTTTTTGCAGATAAAATTGGATATGTAGGAGGAACGAAAACTTATCCTTTAACGAGTATTGGAGCAAAGGAATCCAATCTTCCAAATACAGCTCATAGTGGTTCACCTCTTGGTTATATAGTTGGCTATATTCAAGATTGGAAAGTGTATCACTTCCACGACACAAGTAAGGCTTCTCCAATGAAGCAACCTTGTAATATTAACAACTACTATTCTTTTGATGTAAATGGTGGGAATTTACCAGCATTTTTATATTCAATTAAAATACATAATGAAATATCTTATAAAAAAATTATAAAAACTATACAAAGAGTAGCACCATTTTTTCATGATTTTATTCTTGAACCAGATGTAAACAACAGTGATATGATAAGACTGAGATGGAAACATAAAGGAAGTGATTTATACTTTGATGCAAATGATTTATCTGATGGAACGATAAGATTCATATGTTTGGTAACACTACTTTTACAACCAAATCTGCCAACTATTATTTTACTAGATGAACCCGAGTTAGGGTTACATCCTTTTGCTCTTGAAATTTTAGCAAGTCTTTTTAGAGTAGTCTCAAATAAAACTCAAATTATAGCTTCAACACAGTCAGTAACTTTTGCAGATTATTTTGATGTAGAAGATATTATAGTAGCAGATACTCAAGCTAATGCAACGACTTTAAAAAAGATAGATACAGTAGAATATAAAAAATGGATAGAAGAATACACAGTAGGTGAACTTTGGCAGAAAAATATCATAGGTGGAGTTCCTTGTTATGATTAGAGTTGCTATATCTGTTGAAGGACCAACCGAACTTGAATTTTGTAAAAAAGTATTAGTGCCATATCTAAGAAACTATAGTATCGAGATGACACCTATAGTAGTAACAACAAGTAAAGATAGATGTGGTAGAAAAAATAGTGGTGGGTGTATCAATAAAGATAGAATAAAAAATGAAGTTTCAAAGCTATTACACTCTTATGATTTAGTAACAACCTTTTATGACTTCTATGGATTTTCTAAAAGAGATACAGATAATGTTGATGAACTTGAAGAGCAATTATATGGGTTTTTTAATAATCCTAAGTTTATACCATATATTCAAAAGTATGAATTTGAAACTTTACTATTTAGTAAACCAGAGTATTATGAAGAGTATTTTGGTAATAGTAGAGTTACAAAGAAAATGAATGAAATTATTACTCATTTTCAAGATATAGAACTAATTAACGATTCTGTTGAAACAGCACCATCGAAAAGAATGGAACTACTTTTTGAGTTAAATAGTGAAAAATACGATAAGGTATTTCATGGTGAGGGTATCGCTTATGATATAGGTATGGAAACAATAAGAAAACATACAAAAAGATTTGATAACTGGATAGATAAATTAATACAACTGAGTAATAATGACTAATATATTACAAAAAATAGCAAATGATTTACTGGAAAACAAAGATTTAAGAGTAGATATAAATAATGAAGTTGATTTAGATAAATTTTCTTTTAATATCTCACTATTTACTTATCAACAAGAGGCACTTAAAAATATAATTGCTATTTTAGATTTATACTATTCTGATAAAACAAAGTTGAAAAATTATTATGAACTAAAAGGTTTTGATGAAGCTAAATTTAAAAAAGAAAATTTAACTATAAAAAAAATGCTTAACCGTGCTTCTTTTTGGATGGCAACTGGAAGTGGAAAAAGTATAGTTATGATAAAACTTATTGAAGTTTTATATCAACTATTATCAAAAAACTATATTGATAAAAATGATATTTTAATACTTGCTCCAACAGATAAAATTTTAAAACAAGTAAAAGAACATATTAAAGAATTTAACAAACACTCGAACTTTACTTTAGAACTAAACTCTCTGAAAGATTATGAGAAAATCAAAAATGAAAAAAATCTTTTTACTACTGATAGTATAAATATATTTTATTATAGAAGTGATTTAATAGACAATGAGTCTAATGTAAGTAAAAAGACAGAGGGTAAAAGACTTAACTATGAAAACTATATCAATGGTGGTAAGTGGTACATAATTCTTGATGAAGCACATAAGGGCAAAGATGAGTTAAGTGCTAAGAAAAACTACTATAATGAAATGGCAGAAAATGGATTTATTTTTAACTTTTCAGCTACATTTGTAGATAATATAGACAAAATTTCTACTATTTATAACTTTAATCTTGCAAAGTTTAATGAAGCTGGTTATGGAAAAAATATAAAAGTTGTTGATGAAGAGTTTAAGGGTTTTAATAAAAGTAAGAACAAAGAAGAACTTAATACTGATGATAAAAAAGATATTATTTTAAAGTCTTGTATATTATTTACTGCTCAAAAAAAGAAATATAAACTGCTGAAAAATATAGATAAAAATCTATATCATAATCCATTAATGATAACAGTTGCAAATACTGTAAATATTAAAAATGCAGATTTAAAACTATATTTTTTATCTCTTTTAGAGATAGCAAAAGATAAACCTAAAAACTTTGATGAATTGAAAAATGATTTATCTAATAAATTATTAAATAGTAAAAAATATATTTTCGGTGACGAATTAATAAGTGAAGATTTTATAGATTCTATAAACAGTGTAAATTACAAAGATGTATTGGAATATGTTTTTAACTCTGATTCTAGTGGTGCAATTGAGTGTAAAAGAACTTCATTAAAAGATGAACTTCTTTTTAAGATAAAAACATCTTCAAAGAGTGAAGACTTTGCGATGTTGAAAATTAGTGATGTAAAGAGCTGGAGCAATGGAATACTTTATGGGTATGATATTACTGAAGATATTAGTAAGAAAAGTTATTTTGATACTATAAATGAAAAAGACAGCACTATAAACATACTAATGGGTAGTAAGATATTTAGTGAAGGATGGGATAGTAATCGTCCTAATATTATTAACTTTTTAAATATTGGTAGTGCTAATGCAAAAAAATATGTAATGCAAACTATCGGTCGTGGTGTTAGAGTTGAACCAATAGCAAATAGTAGAAAAAGATTACAAAATCTAAGCTATGAAGAACTCAATGACTTAGAAAATAAAGGCACTATTTTAGAAAATAGTAATGCCCTAGAATCTCTTTTTATTTTCTCAACATCGAAAAAAGATATAGATTCAATATTCGCAGAACTTCCAGATAAAGAAGAGCAATTTGAGAAATTAAAAGGTATAAATAAAATATCAAAAACTAAGATGCCTCTTTATATTCCAAAATATAAACAAAAGATAGAAAAACAAGATGTCGTATATCAACTCTCAAAAAATGACCATAAAAAAATTAATAACTTTTTGAAAGAATCATCTTTAAATATTATTTTAATGAATATGGTAGAGAAAAGTAGGTCAAAAGATTTAGCAAAAAGCACCATTGATAAATTGACTTTTAAGAATGCAAAAAAATATTTTACATTAAATGGAATTGACACTGAAATAAAAGAATTAAATTTAATAAACAAAATTGATAAGTTTTTTAATGCAAAATTACAAGACATAGATGAGTTTGTAGAACTAAGTGATGAGATTAAACACTATAAAGATATAAAAGTAAATATGGCTAAGGTTAGTCAAAGTCAAAAAGAAGATATTGAAAATGATATTATTAATAGTAAAACGAGTATAGAAAATAGAAAGGAATATCTAAAAAAGCAGTTTGATAATGGAAAAATTACAATAGATGAATTAATGACTGAAACTCAGAAAATTAGTTTAAAAACAGTTAAAAATAGTAACTTAGTAGAGATTAAAAATTTAAAAAAACATTTTTATACTCCTATACTAATGAAAGATAAAAATGAGAATGACTTTTTTAGAAATATTGTTAATGAAAAAAGTGAAATAGACTTTATTAATAACTTAGAGGACTATTTAGAACAAAAAGATAATAAGCTATCTGCTTATGATAATTGGTATTTTTCTAAGATACAGCAAGTTACAGATAGTATTTATATTCCATATATAGACTATGAAAAATCTCAAGTTGCAAAATTTTATCCTGATTTTATATTTTGGCTAAAAAAAGACGATGAGTATATAATTAAATTCATAGACCCTAAAGGTTTAAATCAAGGTGTTCATAAAACAAAAGATAAGCTAGAGGGCTTTGAAAAGATATTTATCAATGATGGATTTCATAAGAAGTATCCAACTTTCAAGATTGAACTTTATCTTTATAATATAGAGCGAAAAAAAGATGAGTTAATTGATAAATATGTAGAGTATGATTTTGATGATATATTTTGATATAGCTTCAATCTCAAAAAAAA
>JAYEKJ010000125.1:0-2095 GCA_034660975.1 Campylobacterota bacterium | reverse complement strand
AGTGCCTAGTATCATTACAACAAGCAAATAATTATAGAATATACTATAATTTTGCTAGAGATATTAGTAGGGTAACATATCGTTTTGTGCCTAAGGCAGTTGTTTTTTTGTTCTAAACTTAAAAGTAGTCTAGCTTGTGTGTCAGCCTGATAGTTACACTACAATCCTGAGTGGCGACCAGATTGGTTTCTATATTCTTATTGCGTTTATGTATGTCCTAAACCATAACAAGGTTTAGGATAAAAAAAGGTTGAAATTAAATCGAATAGAACTAGGCTAGGATATGTGTATTAAGGACTGGTGTTACTTTGTAATAATCAGACAGGATGATAATCCTGCCCTAACGAACTCTCGTACAAAATAAATTAATAGAGGTTCTCAGTGGAAAAGTATACACGATTGAATGTTAGTATTGGCTTAGATGTTTCTAAGGAAACTATATCTGTTTTTATACCTATCAATAAACTAGATTATGAGATTCAAAATACAGTTGATGGTTTAAATAAGCTTATCTCAAAGCTTAAAAAACTATATAAAAAAGAGTATGATAACTTAGTATTTGTGTATGAACCAACGGGTAGTTATTCTGACCTTTTAAAGAAAATTTGTTCTAAAAAAAGTATTAAAACATTTGCTATTAATCCTAAGAGATCACATAACTTTGCTAAGGCTAGTGGGAATAGAAATAAGACTGATATTGATGATGCTAGATTACTCTCTAATGCTATTGTTTTAGCTAAAGAAGATGAGATAGTAATTCCCATCATTAACCCTGTAGTAGAGCATATCAAAGAATTAATGAGTTATTATAAGTTTGTTGTAAAGCAAAGAGTTATGAGCAACAATCACTTAGAATCTATTACTGTAAAAGATGGTAATAACTATGTTATTTCATCTTTAGAAGATGAGATAAAGCTGCTTAAAGAGAAAGAAAATAGTATAGTTATTAATATGAAAGATATTATAAAAAGTGATGATGAACTAGTTACTGCTTATGATAATATTAAGTCGATTATTGGGATTGGTGAACTTGGTGCAATAGTCTTACTGCATCTATTTTTAAAGTATCCTGATGCTAACAAAAAGCAACTAGTTTCACTTGTTGGTCTTGACCCAACTCGGTTTGATTCTGGTAGTAGTATTCATAAAAGTTCTAAGATTTCTAAAGCTGGTGCTAAGATATATAGAGGTGTTCTTTTCATGGGAACTATGACTGCAGTTAGATACAACCCTGAAATGAAATTATTCTACGATAGATTAAAAGAAAATGGAAAACAAACTACTCAAGCTCAGATTGCTGTGATGAGAAAGATGATTATTATTGCTCATTCATTGTATAAAAAGAATGAAAAATATAGCTCTGAAGTGTATCAAAAGGCTTGTGGGGTTCTGTAGAAAACTACTACAGAAGTAGCATTATTGGCTTTATTGTTAAAATAATATTATTAGTTTAATTTTTTTAGTAATATTTAAATTTTTAAAAAATATTCAGAGGGTTTTAAGGTGGCGACTGACACCTTTTTTTTTGATAAATATAGAGGTTTTAGCCTCTGTATGCGTTACCAAGCTGGAGCTTGGGAACGAGTAAAGTTTTGGGCTTTTGTGTTGCCACTCGTGAGAGTGGGAACGAATAAAGTTAATCGTAGATTATACGATGTCAGCAGCAACTAGTGCAGCATCACTTTCTTCACTTACAACACCAATAATAGTAAGCTCTCCAGAAGAAACAACATCTTCAGCAGAAGCATCAGTAGCTGTACCATCTTCTTTGAAGTGATAAACATATGTTAAATCAGCAACTAGATCATTTACAACAAATAGTGCTTCATCACCAGTTAGTGTATCACAATCAGTAGCATTACCATTACTTTCTCCAATTGTAAGAGCATCAGAAATGAATGCACCAACTTGAGTCAAGTTAGTATAATCCGTAATTATATCAGTCGCTGTACCTCCTGCTACTGCAGAAGCACCATCAGCAAATACATATGCTTCATTATCAGTAAAGTCTTGTTCTTCACCACCAGCATTAATACCAACTATCGCAACAAGGTCAGTTACACCTGTCATAGTGTTATCTAAATTTAAGTGATCC
>JAYEKJ010000124.1:5682-10606 GCA_034660975.1 Campylobacterota bacterium | reverse complement strand
CGTTTTAAACATTACAGCTATTCTACTGAAAAAACTTATGTACATTGAGCTAAGGGGTCAGTGATGAAAATTCACCTTTTTCTTCATCAATATTTGTTTTGTTTTTGTTGTTTGGTGTTATGTTTAAGAGTGACACAGCTTTAATTTTACACCTTACTCCGTAAGGTATAAAATTTAGCCAATCTCCCAGCATTATTTCAGTTGTAGTTTTTTTTCGTTATTCGTGAGAATACCTACAAAAATATAACAAAAAAAATATAATTGACAAAATAAAACAATTTATAAAACAATTATAAATAATTTAGTGGGTAAATATAAAGATAGAATTGATATAGCTGGGTTAAGCTTAGCTGAGATAAAAGAGGAATCTATGAGATTAATTATGGTCTCTTACTTAACGAGGAACACCTTGCTAAAAGTATAGAGTATTTCAAGGAGATAGAAACTGCTACAATTCAAGAGAAAATTCCTCTATATAAATATATTTAACTATTTACCCCAATCAGATATACTTTCCCTAATTAAAATTGAGGTAAATAGTAGATGATTTCTAAAATTCAAACAATTAAAAAAGAGGTTTCAAAAGTAGTTGTAGGGCAGGAGAAGATGATAGATGGTCTTTTGATTGCTTTGTTCTGTGATGGGCATATTCTTATAGAGGGTGTTCCAGGACTTGCAAAAACTACAACTGTAAATGCACTTGCCTCATCTTTAGGACTTGATTTCAAAAGAGCTCAGTTTACTCCAGACTTACTTCCAGCGGATATACTTGGAGCTGAGATTTATGATCCTCAAAACAATAGTTTTAAAATCAAAAAAGGTCCAATTTTTACAAATCTTCTTTTAGCAGATGAGATAAACCGTGCCCCTGCAAAAGTGCAGTCAGCTTTACTTGAAGTTATGCAAGAGAAACAAGTTACTTTAGGTGATACAACTTTTAAAATCGACTTACCATTTTTTGTAATGGCTACTCAAAATCCAGTAGAACAAGAGGGTGTGTATCAACTCCCCGAGGCTCAACTAGATAGATTTATGCTAAAACTTGTAGTTGATTATAACTCAAAAGAGGAGGAGCTAGAGATAGCAAGAAGAATCTCTAGTGGGAGTTATGAAGAGATAGAAGCTGTTGTAGATTCTAATGATATAGCTGAGATTAAAAAGGCTATCAAAGCAGTTCATGTAGATTCAGAAGTTCAAGAGTATATGATAGAGCTTGTAAATGCTACAAGAAATCCAAGTGAATATGGTCTTGATGAGTTAAAAGATTTTATACAGTTTGGAGCTTCCCCTCGTGTGAGTATAGATATGTTTAAAGCTGTAAAAGCTATGGCATTTATGCGTGGTAAAGACTTTGTAACACCTATCGATGTGGCATATATCGCTAAAGAGTTGATGCGTCACCGTATAGTTCTTACTTATGAAGCAGAAGCTGAAGGGATTACAAGTGATGAGATTATCCAAAAAGTGCTTGAAACCGTAGCTATTCCGTAGGTTTGAGAGTTGAGTAAACTAAAAAAAATCCTAGTTCGTGCAAGGCGACAAGTTTTTAGCGAGATGGTTGGAAATAATCCCTCTATATTTCAAGGGGAGGGTTATGATTTTATAGAGCTTCGTGAGTATATGCCTGGGGATGATATTCGCCATATCGATTGGAATATTACAGCGAAGATGCAAAAACCATTTATAAAAGTGTTTCGTGAAGAGAGGGAACTTAATATTGTTGTTGCCTCTGTTTTAAATGGAAGTGTGCATTTTGGTTCTAAGAGATTCAAACAAGAGACCATCGCCGATATTGTGGCACTTCTTAGTTACTCAACTATAAAAAATGGCGATCTATTGAGTTCATATATTTTTACAGATAAGATGATCTCTCATCTAAAACCTAGTAAAAAAATAAATCAAGTTCAAACTTCTGTTGCAGATATTTTAAACTTTGATGCTCTGAACCAAAAGACAGATTTTAAGGTTTTAGCAGATACTTTATATAAACGATTAAAAAGAAAATCCTTGATACTTGTAGTTGGTGATTTTTTTGAGATTCCAGACTTTAAACTATTGGCAAAAAAACATGAGCTTATAGCGATAGTTGTTCGAGATACTTTGGAAGAGAATCCACCGGCAATGGGGTTTTCATCTTTGGTTGACCCTGAGAGTGGGGCAGTTTTAGAGGGTGATTTTAACTCATCTAGTGTAAAAGCTTATAGTGCAAAAGTAAAAGCACATGACCATAAACTCTATGATACTTTTAGGAAGCATCAAGTGAGATTCACAAAAATTTATACCCATTCATTAGTTGGTGTAGAGCTTCGTAGATTGTTTGAGGGGCGATGATGAAAGAGAAAAGTTACGATATTCCCCTTCACGACATCAAACCCCTTTTAGAGGTGGAGGAGTATTCACTCTACTATTTTTTAGGTGCTAGTTTTTTAGCATTGGTTTTTCTTTTTGGGATTATTTATCTAATTTATATATATTTTAAAAATAAAAATGCCTACAATATACGAAAAGATTATTTAAAAAAAATAGAATTATTAAATCTAAAAGATACAAAAAAATCGGCTTATGCTTTAACTCTTTATGGTGAAATTTTTAAAGATGATTCCCCTAGACATATAGAGATGTATAAAAATATAACTCAAAGACTAGAGCCATATAAATATAAAAAAACAGTAGATGAATTTGACAAAGAGACCTTAGCTTATATAGAACTTTATAAAGAGATGCTTGATGTTTGATGGTCTTTTTTTTGAATATCCTCTATTTGGTTTAATTATAGTTCTTTTTATCATCTGTGCAAAATTTTGTAAGATGAAAATCCCATCTATCTATTTTCCACATACTCAGCAGTTTGCAAGTGAAGCAGTATCAGCCTCTAAACTACTTTTTTTACTAAAATGGTTAGGGATAGTGATGTTGATTTTAGCTTTTATGTCACCTGTTAAAGATGAGCCTTATGAGATTGAGCCAAGGGATGGTTATGAGATGGCTTTGATTCTTGATGCTTCTGGTTCTATGAAAGCAAGGGGTTTTGATGAGAATAATGTAAATCTTACACGATTTGATGTTGTGAAAAATATTGTGAGTGATTTTATATCTCAAAGAAAAAATGACAATATTGGTCTTGTAGTGTTTGGTGAGTATTCATTTATCGCTTCCCCTTTAACTTATGATGAAAATATTTTAAACAAAATCGTATCGCAACTCTATATCGGTATGGCTGGAAAATTCACTGCACTTTATGAATCGTTAGCACAAGGTGTCAATCTATTAAAAATGAATGATTCCAAAAGTAAAGTTATAGTTCTTTTGACAGATGGTGAAAACAGATCAAATAATTTTCCTCTCGATGTAGCGATTGATTTGGCAAAAAAAGAGGGGATAAAAGTTTATCCTATCGGGATTGGTCAAGCACATGAGTATAACCAAAAAGTTCTTTTAAAAATCGCAGAGGAGACAGGTGGTGTTGCTTTTGGAGCTTCAAGTGCAACTCAGTTAAAAGCAATTTATGAAAAAATAGATGAATTGGAAAAATCAGAGATTAAGTCTGAAACCTTTACATATTTGAAATATTACTACATCTATCCACTTTTTGTGTCATTAATCTCTTTGATGCTTTATGTATTTATGAGAAATAGAAGGAGTTATAGCTGATGACTTTTTTACACCCAAATTTTTTATACTTTGTATTGCCTCCACTTTTTATTCTTTTTGGATTCTTACTTACTCAAAAAGAATCTCAGAGCCATTTTTTTAGTGATGAGGTGATGGGTAAACTAAGAGTAAGTGCAAACAGTTTAACACTAAAAGCAAGAAATGCTTTGTTTCTTGTCGTGGGTTTTTTTATGGTGATTGCCTTAGCTGAACCAGTTATAAAAGATGGAGTAGTTGAGGTAAAAGCAAAAAGTGCAGATATCATGATAGCACTAGATATTTCAGATTCTATGTTAGCTACGGATGTTTATCCTAATAGGTTGAATTTAGCCAAACAAAAGGCTCTTTCACTTTTAGATAATGCTCCAAATGAGAGAATCGGAATTGTAGCGTTTGCAAAAAACTCCTATCTTGTTTCACCCCTTAGTTTTGACCATGGAGCTGTGAGTTTTTTACTTCGTCAACTTGACACTTCATCTATCACACAAAAAGGGACTGATTATATTGGGATATTAGATGTGATTAGTAAGGTGAAAGATGATTCTACTAAAAAATATCTACTCATATTGAGTGATGGTGGAGATTCTAATGACTTTAGTGATGAGATAGCTTATGCAAAAGAGAAAAATATAGTTGTATTTGTTTTAGGTATAGGAACCAAAAAAGGGGCACCTATAAAACTTAAAGATGGCTCGTTTATAAAACATAATGGTGATATAATTGTGACAAAACTAAATGAAAACATATCGGAGTTAGCTACTAAAAGTGGAGGGGTTTATATTCAAAATACTACATCTGATGATGATATAAAAACCATGCTTAGAGAGATTGAAAATATGAGTGAGGAGAGGGAATTGAAATCCCAAGAGGTACAAAAATATACACCACTTTTTTATTACCCTCTTGCAATGGCGATACTATTTCTCCTCATAGCAACTAGTTCAGTTACTAGAAGAATTAAAACCTCGATCCCATCTATCTTGATAGTAACTCTTTTAGTAAGCATAGATTCAAAAGCTGGAATGTTGGATTTTATGGAGTTGCAAAAGGCTCAAGAATTTTATAAATCTAGTGATTATAAAAACTCTGCTATCACTTATGAAAATCATGCAAAAGCAACAGAGAATGGGCAAAGTTATTACAATGCTGGAAACTCCTACTACAAAGATGGTTCTTATGATAAGGCACTACAATCTTATCAAAAAGCAACTTTTAAAGATAAGAACCAAAGAGCAAAGAACTACTCAAATATTGGTAATACTCATATAAAACA
>JAYEKJ010000124.1:0-5582 GCA_034660975.1 Campylobacterota bacterium | reverse complement strand
CTGGAAACTCCTACTACAAAGATGGTTCTTATGATAAGGCACTACAATCTTATCAAAAAGCAACTTTTAAAGATAAGAACCAAAGAGCAAAGAACTACTCAAATATTGGTAATACTCATATAAAACAGGCTAAAGAGGATTCTTTACAAAAAGCGATAGAGGCTTATGAAAAATCACTAAAGATAGTGGAAGATAAAGAGATAAGAGAAAATCTTGAAGCTGTTAAAAAGTTTTTAGAAAAACAGAAAAAAGATTCTAAAGATGATAAAAAGAGTGACAAAGATAAAAAAGAGCAAGATAAAGATAAGAAAAGTGATGATAAAAAAGATTCTCAAGATTCTGATGAAAACAAAGAGAAAAAAGAGAAGTCAGATAAAGATAATAAATCTGATGAGAAAAAAGATAGTTCTAAGGATGAGAAATCAAAAGATAAAAACGAGAGTTCTCAAAATGAAAAATCACAAAATGAGAAAAATAAGAATCAATCAAGTGAACGAAATGAAACTAAATCTCAAGATAAAAAAGATGAGTTAAAACAGCTAGATGATAAAGATAAGAGAGATGAAAACAAAACTTCAAGTGCCTCACAATCTCAACAAGGCACAGCTATGCAGATGAGTGATGCAGAGGTTAAAAAGTGGTTGCAACAACTAAATCAAGAGAAAAACACATATATGTATAGACTTGATACTCAAAAACCTAGAGAGGAAGATACAGATGAAAAACCTTGGTAAGATACTACTTTTAATATTTTTATTTCCACTTGCACTATATGGTGGTATTCGTGCGAGTGTAGATTCTGCTAATATTGAACTAGGTGATACAGTCACTTTAAGCTTAACAATCTCTGGTGATGAGATTGAGAGACCAAATCTACATACTATCTGTGATAGTGATATAATCTCATCTAGTTCACAAACCAGTATAGTTATGGTAAATGGTGATTACCGTAAAGATTATATACTAAGTTATCAATTCTTACCAGAAAAAAGTTGTGAAATTAAAGCAATTGAGTTGGAAATAGATGGAATAAAAGAGAGTAGCAATAGTATAAAAGTAACAGTAAGTGCAGTCAAATCTACTAAAGATGCTGAATTTGAATTAGTTCTCAAAACAGATAAAAAAAATATTTTTGTTGGTGAGAGTTTTGATGTAACACTACTTCTAAAACAAAAAAAAGATGCGACGGCTGTTGATAATAAATTTGTAAGCCCATCAATGAAAGGCTTTTGGGTAAAAGCTGAATCTAAGCCTGTAAGATATGAAGAGGATAATAATATAATTACTAAGGTGAACTACACACTTGCCCCACAAAGGGTAGGGCAACTCAACATCACAAAAGCACAACTCAAAATTGCCAGCCGTTCACATGGTAGAGATAGTTGGGGTTCATTTATCCCAAATATTAAATGGAAAACTTACTTCTCAAATGAGTTAAGTATAGATGTAAAACCGTTGCCAAATGGTGTAGAACTTATTGGTGATTTTAGTATAAAAGCTAGTGTTGATAAGTATGAGATAGGTTCAAATGAAGCTGTTAATCTCAATATTGAAGTGAATGGTATAGGAAATTTAGAGGATATTAAAAGTTTTAAACCTCATGTAGATGGAGTAGCTGTTTTTGATGAAAAAATAGTTATAGATAGGGAGAGATTAACTCAAAAACTAGCATTTATAGCAGAGGATAATTTTGTAATTCCACCATTTAGCATAAAATATTTTGACACTAAAATCAAAGAGATTAAAACCATCACCACAAAAGAGATAAAAATAGGTGTTAAAAACACTAAACCTAAAGAGAAATTAGTGATAAAAAAAGAGCAAAACAGATTAGCCTTAGATGATAAGATAGAATCAACAACTAAAGCAGAAGTTTCCTATATTTTTCTCAGCATATCATTAGTAATAGGCTTTATAATTGGTGTTTTAGTTATGATGATTAAGCCATGGAATCTACTTAAAAATGATAAAAAAACTACTCCCTCGTTAAAAGAGCCTAAACTACTTCTAATAAAATTATTACCATTTAAAGATGACAAAGAGGTTCAAGATATTGTTGATATGTTGGAGAAAAATATCTACTCTAGCCAAAGTGTTGAGATTGATAAGAGGAGAGTAAAAGCTGTTGTTGAGAAATATGAGATAACTTAAATCAAACCGTTGAACACAGGTTTATAGACTTCATAATAGAAGTCTATAAAAGAGTTAAGGGTTTTAGAGCTACTCTTAAACTATAACATGCCCAACAAATTTACTCATGTTATCCATAATCTCTGAGCCTTTTCTAAAGCTCATTCCACATGCTTCATAAGCGAAAAAGACACCAGCTTGATACTTAGCACCTTTTGCATCTTTAGGGAACTCTACATACTCTTGATATACTTTTTTATAGTTATCGTAAGGTCCATCAGTAGATTCTACAACATCACCATTTGCATCAATTATTTTAGTATTTGCACCCTCTCTACCAAATACACACTTTTCAACCTGTTTAATTCCATCAAGAGGTTCATAAGATGTTTGTAAAAGATATGGAGAATCTGGAAACAAGTCACATAGAATCTTCATAATCCCTTTTGATTGAAATAGCAATGTATAAGCTGGATTGATGATGATAGCTTCTTGATTATTCATAATATTTGTCAGTGTTGTTGCTAACTCAGGTTCATCATGTGCTATATCTTCCCATGGGAAAAGTTTGAACCAGTACTCATATTGGTTATCATCAGCATCAAAAATGCCGTTATCATCAAATCGTACATCTTCTAAATACTCAAAACTAGTATTGAACCCTGCGTCTGTTGCCATCTGCTGAAGAAGTTTAGTTGTGGCCTCCTCCTCATCATTTGCTGATACTGATGAGAAAAGAATTTTCCAACCATCATATCTCTCATCAAAAAGTTCTAAATCCTCATCAAGAGTGATTAGTCTTTTAAAGTTATTAGAGATTGCTTCATAAACATTGTTAAATTGGCTCTCTTCATCCATCTCGTTATCTTTAAGCAAAGCCCATTGAAGTAGGGCAGTCTCAAATAGAGATGTAGGGGTATCAGCATTGAACTCTATTAGTTTGATAGGTTGACCATCAATTCCACCAGCTAAATCAAATCGTCCATAAACATGCCAATGAACATCACTTTCCCAACTCTTTTTGATAGTATCAACAAGATTAAAAGGAATCCCAATCTCAAAAAATAGGTCATTTTCTATAATGTGTTCAGCTGCTTCAACGAACATATCATAAAGCTCATTACCAGCTTCATAGTATGCTTCTGATTCTTCAGCTGACACTTTAACTAATTCATCACTCACATATTTTGTTCCATCAGAATCTGTATGCCAAGAGAAACCTAACTCATCTAAAATCTCATCACTAAGTGGGTTTAGTTTTTGTAATTTCACCATAATTAACTTCCGTAACTTCTAGAACTTGATGAGCTTCCACTTGATTTTCCAAAATAGCTTTTTTTAGAAGAACTAGCACTACTTTTTGATGTAGATCCACCTCTTGCAGAACGGCTATAAGCACTTTTGTTTGAAGATGCTGCATTTTTTGAGAAGTTTTTGTTGTTCATCAGAGCATTTGCAATCATGTTACCCATCATCGCACCAGCTGCTGCTGCTAGTATTGTACCAGCGATTCCCATACCGGCATCACCACCACCCTCTTGAACTGTCTCACTTGTACCATCTTGAACTTTTTGATACTCTTGCTCAGCTAAAGCTCTCATTTCATCTTCATTCATGAATCTTTCAGTAACTTTACCATTTTCATCAATCTCACGAATTATCGCACGGCTTGGACCATCTGTTGGCATCTCTTCAACTACAATATACTTACCATTAGCTTGTTGCTCTATAACTAAATATTTGTTTTGTTGTTGTTTTTGCTCCTCTTGAGGTGCTTCACAACCACTAAGTACACTCATCATTGCTATACCAGCACTTCCTAGTGCTACACCACTTGCGATTGAATTTATATATCTACTCATTATTTTATCTCCTGTATTTATTTTGTTTTAATAGTTAAATTTGAATGTTTAATTAGCTCAAGAGCTACTTTTTTACTTTTATCATAATATGTTAAATACTTCTCTTTTAAAGTTTCAAAGCATAATGTTTCATCTGTAGAACTTGCTAAGGTTGGAGCAGATGGTAAAAATGAATCAAAAATTACCATATCATTATCTCTTGCAATATTTGCTATCTCTTGGTTATGTAGTTTGTACTGTTTCGTTCTTCTATCTGTTTTGTTTAAAACTATAGCGTTTTTCATAGTTTTTAGCTCTTCATTAATCATTAAATTTTGAGCATATTTTATATTTTCTATAGTGTCATTTAAAGCATTAATTGTTATTTTTGTTGGTTCGGTTGGAATTAGAATCATATCTGAAGTTTGCATCGCTAACATAGAGAGTTTATTTCTATGGTCAATATTTGCAGGTAGATCAAAAAAAACAAAATCATAGTTTTTTGAAAAGTTTTGTCTGAGATATTTAGCTATTTTTATAGAGTTTTCAGTAGAACATTTTTTTTCAAACTCAATGAGAGAATCTTTTTTAACACACATAACATCAATAGCACCTAATTTTAAGCGTTTTTTAGTGCTTTTAGTAGCCTCTTTTTTTGCAATATATGGTGAGAAATCTACACTTTTTTTGCTTTTTAGAGATTCAAGTAAGTTATTACAAAATGTTAGATTCTTATTTTTTAATTCTTGAACTTGTTTATTACCAAGTAGTGAGATTGAGCTTGAAGATTGAGCATCTACATCTACAACAAGAACTCTTGCTTGTCTAATATCTCCAACTTTTATAGAGGAAAAAATATCTAAAAGAAGAAGTGTAATTGTTGATTTTCCAACTCCACCCTTATTATTATAAACAGCATAACTTTTCATATTTTCCCCTAAAAATTATTTAAAATTTATTTTATCTAAAAAGATAAATTTTTCTAATTTATAATCATAGAAAGTTACAACTTTTCTACCATCATAGTAGATATCACCAGTATAGGTATATTTTTTCCATTTAAGTGTTACATTCTCTTTCATAAGTATCATCTTTGCCACTGAGTTACCAATTGGTTCAATAAGAGTAAGTGAAACTAAAAAAAATAATATCCCTAAAACTGAGATAGTTACACTGTTTTTATTGAGATATATAACAATATACCCAATGACGATGCTAAATATTGAATAGATATAAATATTTTGATTATCAGCAAAAAGAATATTATAGTAAAGTTCAATCTCATAAAATTTTATATAGTTTTGAAATATCCCTAAAAAAAGAAAAAAATCTAATATAAAAGTAAAAAAGATACCTGTAAAAAATGCCTGAAAAAATTTACTCATCTCAATCTCTTTTTCTTTATATTATTTATTTTTATGAGACTAGATGAACTTTTTTCATGTAGTCCATTTTTATCCTCTATAATTATATCAGCTTTTGTAAGGCAAAACTCTCTATCAAAGCTTTTACCAGTTTTATTTGCTGATGTTGAATAGTACCAAGAGCTATCTCTTAGTATTTTAGAATCCAATGGAATCTTAGCAATTCTAAAAGCTCTATTTTTAACAA
>JAYEKJ010000123.1:0-10618 GCA_034660975.1 Campylobacterota bacterium | reverse complement strand
CTCTATTTTCAAAACTTTTAAAATGTTTTATATAAAAATCTTCATCTTCTATCTCAATATCAAATTCACGGCAAAGATAGGCACTTAAATCATACTCACTTATTCCATCTTTAGAATCTCTCACTTTATCCATAAACATCATTGTATTATGAGAGTATGATGTTCTAAGATCATTTTTAGATAAAAAACTTTTTGCTGGAATAATCAAATCTGCTACAGAACTTGTCTCATTTTCATACAATCCAAAATAGATTATATTTTCAACCTTAGAGATTGATTCTTTTACTCTTAATGAATCTGGCATCTGAGAGAGAGGGTTTGCACCCTGAACAAACAATGTTTTAAAATTTTCAAATTTTGTATCTACTTTAGATACTTTTTTAGCTTTAGTATTAAAAGGGGATTGAATTTTTTCTTTTGAATTACCTAAATAAGCAACTCCACACCCCTCTTTTCCAAATAAGCCAAGTCCAACAGCAAAAGCATCAATCGCTCTCATAATATCAGCTCCATCTCTATATTTTTGGATTCCAACACCACAAACAATTGCCACTTTTTTACCTTTAACTTGTGCTAATATTTTCCCAAAATTTCCAAGTGACAAATCTATCTCATCTAGTGTAGCTTTGATTCTTATAGTTTGTGTTAACTCGTAAAAATCTTCAAATTCACTAGCTCTCTCTTGTAAATACTCATCATCACAACCATTTTCGATATGTAAAAAACGACTAAGCAACATCGCAAATTTCAAATCGCCATGTGGTTTTATCTGTATATGCAAATCTGCCATTTTGGCTATTTTTGTTTTAATAGGATCAATTACGATTATGGTTTTATCTTTTATAAGTGGCAACAGATGGCTAGAGCTTGTATGTGGATTTCGCCCCCAAAAAATCACAACTTCAGATTTTGCTATCTCTGAGATAGGCATATTTCTATTTGAACCCCTACCCTCTATTATTCCAGCTTCACCAGCACCATCACAAAGGGTTCCATCTGTTAAGCTTGCACCAAATGAACTAAAGTAGTGATCCGTAACCTCTTGCATTAAACCAAAATTTCCATTACCCCTATAATGAAGAATTTCATCCTTCTTAGAAGTTTTCAAAATCTCTTTTAATTTTATAAGTGCCTCATCAAGTGTTATCTCTTCACCTTTGTATCTAGGCTTTGTAATAATTTGATGTGTATCATAATGGTTTAGATGTGGACACAAAAAACCTTGTGTATGTGCATCTTTAGCACCTTTAAGTGTACCATTATCATATATAACACTACAAGCATCATAACAGTCAAGTGGACAAGCAGTAATATTATTCATTTTTAAATTCAACCTTTACTAATTTAGAAAAAATTTTTGGTGATTCTATAACTATTTGAGCCATATATTTAGATATATTTTTACTATCTGCAATATGGAGGATTCTATCAATCTTATAATTTGTTTTCATACCATCAATATATATACTCTTTGATTTATAACTTAAAACATCATCTTTATCCAAATATATAGTTAATTTAGCACTTGACACATCAGCAATTCTTGCTAATGGAGTTGAGATACCAACAACTTGACCTTTTTTTACTAAAATAGAATAAAGAACAAACCCTTTAGCTTTTAGATTTTTATCACTTATAGCTCTTTTTAAATATGCAATCTTTAGTTTCAAGTCTAATATTTGAATTTTTAAATTTCGTATCTCTTTTTTTGTATTTAAATACTGATTTTCACTCAGTAGTAAATCATAAAATTCTCTATCTTTTTCTATATCAGATTTTATTTTTAAAGATGCTATACTTTTATAATTTTCTTTTTTCATCTGTAATGATTTTTCTGAATTTTTTAAAATCACTTCACTTGAAAGCACTATACTATCTAAATGTTTTAATTTCTCTTGTAAATATTTCAACTCTTGTTTATCTAATTCAGAATCAATCTGTATATAGGCACTAGAGGATAGTTTTTTCCCTATCATATCTTCATCTGTAAACTCTATAAGTCCTGCAACACTTGATGAAATATCCCTAATCTCATAAGGTTCAACCTTAGAATAATAAACATTTGAAAACAATAAAGAGGAGATGAAAAATAGCAAAAATAAGAATTTCATAAATAAACCTTTTAATTAGAGGTACCCTAAAGTTATTTTACCATTTCATTATTAACATTAAAGCATATTTCATTTTATTTTAGATACTATAAAGCAAGATTTATATAAAGGTTTTTTATGTCTGTATTAGATAATGTAGATGCTGCAACAAATTTAGCAAAAAACAATGAATTACAGTTGCTCGTTTTTAGAATAAGTGAGCAAAATGATTCTGCATATTATGCAATAAATGTTTTTAAAACAAGAGAGGTTGTAGAATCTAGAAATCATTTCTTAACTCAAATACCTTCAGCTCACCCTTTACTAGAGGGAACAATAATACTTCGTGGTTTACAAATTCCTATTTTAAACTTACCAGAGTGGCTAGGTAATGGTTTATCAAAAGATGATATAGCTAAATCAAATATTCTTATTTGTGATTTTAATGGTATCACAATTGGTCTTAGAATTATGTCTGCATACAGAGTTATCAAGAAAAACTGGAATGAGATGCATGCCCCAGATAGTTATAGACTTGGTCAAGATGGTGTTGTTATGAATGACACTAGGCTTGATGATGGTAGCTTATGTCTTATCTTAGATTATGAAAAACTTTTATCTGATGTTATACCACAAGCGATGGTTGATGTTTTAGAATCACCTGGAAATATAAAAGATATAGAAATTCCAAGTAAACTAGCTAATGGTGAAATTCTAATTGCTGAGGATTCTAAAACAGCTCAAAGACATTTAACACAAATCTTCAAAAATTCTAATATAAAAATGCAACTATTTGACAATGGTAAAAAACTAATCGATTATATTTTTGCGATGGAAGACCCTTCAATAATTCCTGCAATCATCACAGATATTGAGATGCCTGAGATGTCAGGCTTTACGGTATTACAAACTCTTAAAGGGGAGCCTCGCACAAAAGATATACCTATAATTGTTAATAGTTCAATGACTGGACATAATAATAAAAGGGAAGCTGAAGTTTTAGGTGCGAATGGTTTTATAGATAAAACTAAAAGTCACAATGTTATACCTTTAATTTTAGAAGTTATGGACGCTAATTAAATTTAGATGAGATTAGATAGTAAGTGGTTTCATCCACTTACTAAAATTTCAGTAGCTAAAAAGCTTACTGAAATAGTGAGATAAGTACACCAGCTGCTACGGCAGAACCGATAACACCTGCAACATTTGGTCCCATTGCATGCATTAGAAGCATGTTAGAACGGTCATATTCCATACCTACTTTGTTAGATACACGAGCTGCCATTGGAACTGCTGATACACCAGCTGAACCGATTAATGGATTTACTTTATGTCCTGGGAACATATTCATAATCTTAGCCATAATAACACCAGAAGCAGTACCCACTGAGAATGCAACAATACCAAGAGCCATAATAAACATAGTATCTGGAACTAAAAATTGATCAGCTGCTAGTTTAGAACCAACACCAAGACCTAAGAATATAGTTACAGTATTGATAAGTGAATTTTGAAGAGTATCATTAAGACGCTCAACAACACCAGATTCTTTTAAGAAGTTACCAAACATAAACGCACCAATAAGTGGTGTAGAAGCAGGTAAAACCAAAATAGCTAAAGTAAGAACCATGATAGGGAAAACTAACTTCTCTAATCTTGATACATGACGAAGTGTAGTCATCTTGATTTTTCTCTCAGCATCAGTTGTTAATGCTCTCATAATAGGTGGTTGAATAATTGGAACCATAGCCATATATGAATAAGAAGCAACTGCAATAGCACCTAAAAGTTCAGGAGCAAGTTTAGTAGCAATAAAAATCGAAGTTGGACCATCAGCCCCACCAATAATAGATATAGCAGAAGCTTGCTGAAGAGTAAAGTCAGCAAAACCTGCTTGAGTTAAAGCAACCGCACCAACAAGTGTTCCAAAAATACCAAACTGAGCAGCTCCACCAAGAAGTGCTGTTTTAGGATTTGATAAAAGTGGACCAAAATCAGTCATAGCACCAACACCCATAAAGATAAGGATAGGGAACATCTCGTTTGATAGACCCATGTTATAGATAACACCTAAGAATCCATGATCACCAGCTATACCAGCTATTGGTATATTAGCTAATAATCCACCAAATGCTATTGGTAATAATAGTAATGGCTCAAAACCTTTTTTAATCGCTAACCAAAATAGGAAAAAAGTCACTAAAATCATTAAAAGACGACCCCATGATTTATGGAAATCGCTTATTTGTTTACCATCAGAACTTAATTCATCTGGATCAGGATTTAAAAATGCATTAATACCAGTTGATGCTAAAAATCCCCCAACCATTTCAGAGAATGGTTGAGATTGATAAGTCTCTTCCTGATGTGCAGAGAGAGACTCAGTCGAAGTAGCTGCACCTGCATTAAGTGTAGTAAAGCTAAACACCATAAAAAGTGCAAGTAATTTTAAAACAATAAATTTCATGTTCTTATCCTATTACTGCTACAACTTGACCTTCTACAACTTTGTCATTTGTAGCAACATTGATAGATTTAACAACACCACCTTTGGGTGCAACAACATCTATCTCCATTTTCATAGATTCTAAAATCATAATCACATCACCCTCATTTACACTTTGACCTGGGTTAGCAACTATTTTCCAAACATTACCTGGTAAAAGAGCTTTAATTGTTGTTTCATTACCTGAAGCTGCTGCTGGATCTGAAGTTGCTGCGCTTTCACCATTTACTGCTGTTACTTGAATATCTGCATCACCCTCTGCAACTTGAACACTAAATTTTTGACCATCTACTACTACTGTATAATTTCCATTACCCATATTTGAACTTCCTTCACAATCTGTTTTCATTTCTGATATTTTACGAATATTTAACTCGCCATCACCTTTAATAAAAGCGATACCTTTTTCTTGACATGCTGCTGCAATAAAGATGTTTTCTTCTGTAATCTCTAAATCTTCTGCTTTTAATTTGTCAATAGCATGTTGAAGAGATTTTGTTTCATCTGTATTTGCAATATCAATAGCATTCTCAGTTGTAGGCTCTAAGCCTAACTTTTCAGATGCAATTTTAATAACTTCTGGATCTGGAGCAACTGGTGTTTTACCAAAATATCCAAGAACCATTTTTCCATAACCTGGAGCTATCGCTTTCCAAGGTCCTTGCATCACATTATTTAATGCTTGTTGGAAATAAAACTGAGAAACTGGTGTTACAGATGTACCATAACCACCTTTTTCAACAACCTCTTGCATCGCTGCGATAACTTCTGGAAATTTCTCTAATATATCATTATCACGCATCATTTGAGTGTTTGCAGTTAATGCACCACCTGGCATCGGTGAGAATGGGATAATTGGAGAAACCATTGTAGCTTCCGGTGGAACAAAATAATCAGAAAGACAATTTTGAAGCTCTTTTTCATAAGTTAAGATTTTTTCTATCTCTAAACCACCAAGATCAAAGTTCATACCTTTAGTTGCATGAAGCATAGTTAAAATATCTGGCTGAGATGTTCCACCACTCACAGGAGCAGCAGCCATATCAATACCATCTATACCAGCTTCAAGTGCAGCCATATATGCAGCAACTGAAACACCAGCAGTCTCATGAGTATGAAGACGAAGATGAGTTCCCTCAGGAACTAAACCTCTAGCCATCTTGATAGTTTCATAAACTTTATGAGGATTTGAAGTACCACTTGCATCTTTAAAACAGATACTATTATAAGGGATACCAGAATCTAAAATTTCACGAAGTGTTTTTTCATAAAAATCCACACCATGAGCACCTTTACATCCTGGAGGTAAATCCATCATTGTAACAACTACTTCATGATTAAGACCATGATGAGCAATTCTTTCACCAGAATACTTTAAATTCTCAACATCGTTTAATGCATCAAAGTTTCTGATAGTAGTAGTTCCATGTTTTTTAAATAGTTTAGCGTGTAAATCAATAAGTTCTTTAGAACCTGTATCTAACATAACTGTATTTACACCACGAGCTAGAGTTTGAAGATTTGCATCTGGTCCAACTATTTCACGAAACTTATCCATCATCTCAAAAGCATCTTCTCTTAGATAGAAATATAACGATTGAAATCTTGCTCCACCACCAAATTCGTAGTGAGTTATCCCTGCAGTTTTTGCAGCTTCAACAGCTGGAAAAAAGTCGTTCATTAGAACACGACCACCAAATACTGATTGGAAGCCATCTCTAAAAGTTGTATCCATTACATCTATAAATTTTTTAGCCATAATTATCCTTAACCTTGTCTATGATGAGATATTGCAGCTGTAATTGCAGCAATAATTTTCTTATTATCTTTTTTATTTTCCACCGGTGCATCTAAATTTACTTGCGGTTCAGGGAAAAATTTATATATAACGATTGACATTAAGTTCATCATAAATATCAATACGATAAGAAACATAAAAACAGTTCCCATCCCTAGAGCCATAAATTTAAAGCCCTCCATTACGAGGTTAGTTTCCATAAATCACCTTTATTTCAGAATTTGTGGGGCTAGTATAGTATAAAGATGTTTAAAGAATGTTTTATACTATTTTTTAATTTTTCCAAATTAGCTATTTTGTTACCTTTTGATTATATACTTTCACAAATTTATTAAGGATTTCAAAAATGGTAAAAAAAAGCGTTAAAAATTTCGGACTAGTAAACTCAATAGAGGGCTATTCATATTTAATATTATTATTTATTGCAATGCCTTTAAAATATATGGCGGGAATTGCAATTGCAACAAAAATTGCAGGGATGATTCATGGTATTTTATTCATAGCATTTTGTTTACTACTCGTTCAGGCATGGCAAGAGGCTAAATGGTCAACTAAAGAGAGTGTAGTCTTTTTTATAGCTTCACTTATACCGTTTGGAACTTTTTTTACAAAGAAAAAAATAAAATCTTACGAATAAGTTCCTGTTCATAAAGAACTTAGTAGAGATAAAAGTAATTTTAGATAAAATAAATAAAAGGATATAAAACATGATAGCTGGAATGAATGAACAAGATTTTATAGCATACATTATTTTTGGATTGGCACTTAATTTTGGCTTTTCTATAATGTTTGGTCTTTATCTGAGTAAAAATATTGGTTTGCAAGATATGATGCAATCAAAAGGTGATAAAAAGCAATCTATTCTAATAAGTCTTAGTCTTATTGTTCCATTTGCAAAAATGCTTGTAACTCTGTATAGGGTTGCTATACTCCAGATTTATTTTTTAAATCGTGGTTTTACACATAAAGAGTTCTGGGTATATATGACTCATAAGTAAAATTATTTTATTGCTCAACTAGTTCTGCTAAACATTTTCCCGGAACATTTTCACTCCACATCCCTTTTTTTTCATTTTTAGCCCTACTTTGGGCTTTTTTAAAAGAGTATTGAAACTCTCTATCTTTAAATCTTGGTTTTACTATTGCGACACCCTCTTCTAAAAGTATTTCAGATAAAGTTTTTTGCCCATTTGAATACAATACACACTCACTATTTTTAAATTCAAAATGGTACATTTGTCTTAATTTTAATAACTTATTAGAGATATATTTTAGATGTATGTTTTTTTTATAAAGATTTTTTATACTTTCTTGACATACTAAATTGTTTTCATTAGCAAATTTAAGTTCATCTATTGAGATTACACCATATGTTTTACAATTAAAATGATAGTTTCCTATATTAAATGTTTGATGATTATTTGATGTAACGCTTAATAAAATAGCTAAGGTTGGCTCTTTAGCATTTAAAAAACTAGTTAGTATAATCTGTGTAACGATAAATAGTGCCATCTTATTAAGATATAGTTTTAACATGGTATAATAAATCCTCAATAAAATCAATAAGGGTACTTATGAATGACTTTAGACTAAAACTTATTCTCAGCCTACTTAGTGGCGTGGTTTTTTCGTTTATTTTTATTTTATTAGCTTTTATATTACCTACAAAAGAGAAGCATACTAAACTTATTATAAAACCAAAAGGTACATTAGAAAAAGTTTCATTATCTGCAAAAAAGAGATTGAATGATAAATAATGAGTGCTAACTTAGCACTCATTTATAATCTTCTATAAAGCTTTAGCCATTATTCTATTTAGTCTTGAAATAAACTCTTGTGTATCACCTATCTCTTGACCATCAAATAGTTTTGCTTGGTCTAGTAAAACATGTGCAGCATCATTTACAAGATTCAAATCAGAAGAATCTTTAAGTTTAAGAAGAAGCTCATGATTAGGATTAATTTGAAGAATCGGAGCAGGTTCTGGAGTATCTCCACCTTGACCCATCTGCTTCATCATCTGTGCCATCATATATGAAGGATCCTCTTTATCAACTTTGATAGCTACTGGAGAATCAGTTAAATCAGAAGTTGTCTCAACAGATTTTACACTCTCACCAAGTGCATCTTTGAACTCTTTTGCTAAACCTTCATAAGTTTTTGCAACCTCTTCCTCCTTAGCTTTTTCCTCTTCGCTCTCTTCAAATTTCGCATCCCCAACTGCAACTAATTTATACTCTTTATAATCAGTTACCATTGGGAAAATGATAGTATCAACCTCTTCATTTAAAACTAAAACATCAATACCCTTAGCTTTAAATCTCTCTAATGCCGGAGATGATTTTAACATTGCCAAAGAAGTTTTACCAGTGATATAATAGATCTCTTTTTTCTCTTCATCAACATTTTTAACAAAATCTTCAATCATAACAGTTTCGTTGGAGTTAAGAGTGTTAAACTGCATAAGTTCTAAGATTTTTTCACGGTTATCAAAGTCGTTATAAAGACCCTCTTTAAGAACATTTCCAAACTCAGCATAAAACGAGTTATATTTTTCTTTATCTTTTTTAGCCATTTTAGAAAGTTCTGAAAGAACTTTTTTAACAGATGTTTTTTTGATTTTATCCATAGTTGGATTTGATTGAAGAATCTCTCTTGAAACATTAAGTGGTAAATCTTTAGAATCGATTACACCTCTTAGGAATCTAAGGTAAGTTGGCATTAATTCTTTTTCATCATCGGTGATAAATACACGGTTAATATAAAGCTTGATTCCAGTTTGGTAATCAACTCTGTACATATCCATTGGAGCTTTAGATGGGATATAAAAAAGTGTAGTATATTCAATAGCACCCTCTGATTTATTGTGCATCCATGTTAATGGTTCTTCTGAAGAGTGAGCGATTGAGCTATAAAAGTCTTTATATTCATCAGCTGTAACATCTTTTTTAGCTATAGTCCAAAGTGCATTTGCACGGTTGATTTGCTCATTTTCTATCTCAGTTTTTGATGGTTCTAACTCCTCTTTCCCCTCATCATCCATAACAGCAGGAATATGTTTCTCTTTATCCATAAAAATTGGGAAAGGGATATGGTTAGAGTATTTTTTAATCACAGAATCTATTCTTTGTGCCTCTAAAAATTCACTCTCATCATCTTTAAGGTGCATAACAATTGTAGTACCGTGACCATCCTGAGTAGTATTCTCAATGTCAAACTCACCATCACCTGTACTTGTCCATACAAGAGCCTGTTCTTGTCCAGCTTTTTTTGTTGTAACTTCTACTTTATCAGCAACCATAAAACAAGCATAAAATCCAACACCAAATTGACCGATTAAGTTAGAATCTTCTTTTTGATCACCTGAAAGATTTTCTAAAAATGCTTTTGTTCCAGACTTAGCGATAGTACCAAGATTGTTCATCAAATCTTCTTCGTTCATACCGATACCAGAATCTTTAATTGTTAAAGTTTTTGCCTCTTTATTTGCAACAATATCAACTCTTGGGGTAAATGTAACATCTTTGTATTTTTCATCTGTTAAAACTAACATATTTAATTTATCAAGTGCATCTGAAGCGTTTGAAACTAACTCACGAATAAATATTTCTTTGTTTGAATAAAGTGAGTGAATCATAAGGTGTAATATCTGATTTGCTTCCGTTTGAAATTGATGTTTTGCCATTTTAATAATCCTATTTTAAAAATTTTCATTAGTTTATCTTAAAAAAGTTAATAACTATATTTGCTATCAAGTTATATTAGTCTATGTGACTAAAGTTTATTTAGTCCTATTTTCATTAATCTCATTTAGGTATAATTTTTTTATTCGACTGAAATCGTACCTCCAAGGTTATGCAAGAAGTTTGATATTTTATAAGGTAGGATTATATGCAAGATGATTATATAGATATGAGAGAAGAGATACCAACAGTTAGTTCTAACAAATGTAAAATTATCTCTTTTTTACTGCGTATGTTTTTACAATTTACTACAATTTTAAATGGTCTTATTGCGTGGTATTTGTATGATTATTTTATCGCTTCGCTTATAGTTGTACTCAGTTTTATTATCATGGGAGTAATTCGCTCTAAGGTTAGTAATAATGTGGTTCCCCTCTCACAAAGAGAATATCCATATACTGACAAAGATATAGCTAATTGGTTTACTGCCAAAGAGTTATGTTTAGAGATTGAATAATTAAAGGGCACCTCTAATACCATT
>JAYEKJ010000122.1:0-2113 GCA_034660975.1 Campylobacterota bacterium | reverse complement strand
ACAAGGGCGACGACCAGCCCTAATAATCTCAAATGAAGTTTTTAACAAACATGTAGGTTTAGCCATAGCATGCCCCATAACAAACACCAATAGAAATTTTCCATTTCATGTAGAAGTTAATAGTGATAAATTAACAGGTTTTATAATGACACAACAGATAAAATCTATTGATTACAAAGTAAGAAAAGTGAAGTTTGTTGAGAAAGTAAGTGATGAAGTTATGGATAAAGTTTTAGGGATTATTGGAAGTATTTTAGATTAATATAGTTTATGTTAACTGTGTTGATTTCCACTTCTGAATATGAAATATTAAAAGAGTATGAAGCTATGATGGAGGCACAAGAGGATGATGAGCTAATAAGCATGGTTAAAGAAAGAGTATCAAAGCCTTATAAAACTATCTCACAAAAAGATTTGCTCAAAGCTTTAGATATTAAGCCTGAAGAGTTAAATTAATGTACACAATTCCATGAGGATATTCAAAATGATTTTAAAGAATTTGGGCATAGTACGACAATATTGGTTCTTAAAAAAATAAATAAGATAGCACAAAGCCCTACATATAGTAGTGAATAAAGTTAAAATTACAAAAGGATTCTTAATGCCAAAAAGTATAATTAGACTACTCATAATTATGATAATTTTACTAACTTCTGCCAATGCAAATCGACATGAAGATATAGAAAATGAGTTAATAAATGTAAAAATAGAGCTTGAAAAGATAAAATTGATTCAGCAGTATGAAAATAGAGATAGTAAAATCAAAGATGTTGAAAAAAGTATAGAAGATTTAGAATCTAGGTTAAATAAAACAGCTATAGATACAAAAAGTGTAGAACAAGAGTTTGAAAAATATACTGAAATCATAAAAAGACAAGATGCTAGGATAGGTGATTTAAATGCTAGTATTAACAATGACATCACTTTATATACTTCAATGATAGCTATATTGTTTATTATTATATCTATTGGAAGTTATGAAGTCTCATCAAATGAAAATAAAAAAATTCTAAAAGCTTGGTTAGATGAAAAAGCTGATGAAGTTTTTAAACCTAAAGTTGATGAGTATTTACAACGATTAGAAGATGAATCAAATAGTGTATTGAAAGAAATAGAGAAAGAAGCAAATAAATTAAATCATGCACATAAAAAGAAAATTATAGAATTAGATTTAATCTCTAAGACAATTTCACAAGAGAAAAAAGAAGAAATAAATAGTGTTGTTGAAGAGTTAGGTGATGATGAAGAAAAATATAGCTTTAATGATTGGCATTCAAAGTTTCTACAAAAATATTTTGAACCTGACCTTGAAAAAGCATTAGTATATCTTGAAAAAGCGTTAGAACTAGCAACTGATGAGATAGATATAGGTAAATTATTATATGCAAAAGGTGTAACATTAGGCTCTATGGGAGAGAGTGAAAAAGAGATAATAGAGTACGATAAACTGATAGATAGATTCTCTCAAAGTGAGAATGAGAATCTATTAGAACAAGTTGCAAGTGCTTTAGTCAATAAAATAGAAACTTTTTTGATAAAAGATAAAAATATAGCAGATGATTTAGAGTTAGCAAAAAAATTATTTATAAATTCTAAAGATAAAATGGTTAAATTTTTAATGTTAGAGATTTTAGATAATGCTCAAAGAATAAATCAAGATGAAGTGGTAGATAACTGGAGTGAAGAGTATAGTGATATAACTTTAGGTAACTTTGGTTTTAGTGAATTAGATGAGTGGAATAAATCTATAGAAGATGAAGAGATTAAACTAAGAGTTAAAAAGTATATAGATGAATTTAAAAAGAAGTTACCTTAAGGTGAACAAGTAATTTGAGAAAATCAAATGCAATTTTTATAGAAAAAACTCATAGTGTATTTTTATGTTATATACTTTATAATCGCTCTAAATAAGTTACACAGTAATTATTTAAATAATAAAATGAGATAAATATTATGAAAACTAAGCAACCAACAAGAGAAAAAATTCTAGATGCAGTTTTTGCTTTAGTGTATGTAAATGGATACAATGGTACTAGTATGGCTATGATTCTTAAAGAGTGTGGGATTCCTAAGGGGTCTTTGTATCACTATTTTAAGTCAAAAAAAGAGATGG
>JAYEKJ010000121.1:0-10627 GCA_034660975.1 Campylobacterota bacterium | reverse complement strand
TAAGAGCTTAAATAAAGCTCTGCAAACTTGTATCTGTTATATAAACCTGTTAAATGGTCTAATGATGCAAGTGCTTCATACTCTTTACTTTTATTTTCAAGCTTATTATTAATCTCATTCAACTCTTTTATAGTGTTTTTCTTTTATAAAATCCAAAGCAGTTTTTATAGAAGCAGTTTTATTTACAGTATCAACAGGGGAAGACATATGCTCAATTACTTTAAAAAGTCTAACAACCTATAATTATCCATTAAAGTATCTGGATCAATACTTGTTGTTATATCAGTATGAGTAATTAATCCATAAAGAGTTTTATCTGAATTTACTACACATATATACTCAATCTCATTATCTAAAAACTCTAATGTATTAAGTACATTTTCATCTTTATGAATCTCAGGTACTTTTGATAAGTTTAACTCAGATAATTTTATATCCAAACAAATTTTATTTTTTTCAATCTGTAAAACATCAAGTACAGTCAACACTCTAAAACAATCACTATCTATAACTATAATATTTCTATGGTTCTGTTCCAACATCATATCTAATGCATTTGCTATTGAAGATGTTATATCTACATAACTAACTAAAGTTGTTGCTATATCACTTACTAATGGAAATTTCATTAATGCCCCTCTTATATACTGTTTAATGCTTGTTGAATTTTAATCGCTTGTAGATGTTCTTTCACATCATGCACTCTCAGTATTGATGCCCCATTTTTATATGATTCCAAATGTAAAGCTAATGTTCCTGCAATTCTATCCTCAACCAATGATGGTGAGATTTTATCAATCATAGACTTTCTTGAAGCACCCACTAAGATTTTTTTATTAAGTGTTAAAAAGTTTTCAAGATTCTTAATTAATCTTAAATTATCATCTAAACTTTTTCCAAATCCTATGCCAACATCTACTATAATATCTTTCACACCAAAAGATTCTGCTCTTTTGACAGAACTCTCCAAATAGTTATAAACATCAGAGATCATACTTTCATATATTGGATTATCTTGCATAGTTTGTGGTGTCCCTTGCATATGCATAATCACAGCAGTGGCATTATAATTAGCACATAACTTACAAACCTCATCATCTCTAAGTCCAGTTATATCATTAACTATCTCAAAACCATTATCAAGGGCTAAAGATATAACCTTTGGCTCATAACTATCAATACTGAATTTTATTTTTTCATATAGTCTATTTTTTGATATAGATTCTATTATAGGCTTAACTCTAGCCAACTCATCTTCAACACTCACTATTGGAGCATTAGGGCGAGATGATACACCACCAATATCTATAATATCAGCACCATCATCTATCATCTGTTCTATCTTAGAGATAGCAGTAGAATCTTTGAATCTACTCCCTGAGAAAAAACTATCATCATTAGCGTTAATTATACCCATTATCTCAAGAGATTCAGGTTTAGAAGTTTTTAAAATATCTTGCAGTTTATATGCCAACTCTTTGAGTCCAAAAGGTTGTGCTAACTCTTTTTTACTAAGTTTTTCTAGCTGTCTGCTAGTTGCAATTAAAATAGAATCAACTTTTTTAATACTTGCTACAACCGTTCCACGAGGTACAGCCAAATCTGCACCAACAGATAAAGCATCTTGTTTGAGTATATTTGCCCCACCAACATGTAAACCTGATATATATATAATATGGGTTTGTGCTTTTTGGCTTAATATATTAACACCACCAATATCAACCCCAAGCTCTGTGAGATATTTTCTTATATCTATATCACTTGATAGTTTTTCAATTCTCATCTCTCACCTACAAAACTCATTAAAATCATAGCTAAAACAGACTGGGGTCTAGAGTTTAACTCTAGCAATCTATAAGCCTTATCAAAATTTTCTAATTGCTCTAAAGATAGAATCAACTCATCTACAACAGTAGCTCTATAATACAATGCTTCAACTAACTCTTTTGCATCACTTTTTTTCACTCTAGCATTCTCTTTTAAAAATGAAAAAACATGAGCATAATCTATTCGTGAAAGGTTTAAATCTATAGATATATCTTTATGAGTTGATATACCTTTCATTAAAGGTAATCGTGAACGGATAGTTGGAAGAAGGTTTGATTTAGTTTGTGAAATTATTATAAACTCTATATTTCTAGGTGGCTCTTCTAAAATTTTGAGCAACGAATTTTGAGAAACAGCATTAAAACTATTGGCACCTAAAATAATATACTTAGTTTGAGATTCACTTATGTAAGATTGGGACACAACAGCTTTAGCATCTTCAAGTTTAAAATCATCCCGTATAAAGCTAACAACTCTACTTGGCTTTAACTCCTCTTTTAAGCGTGTAAGTTCAGACTCAATATCTGATGAGATCAAGATATGAGACTTTACCTTATGAGCTAACATCAACCTCACCAAACATCGCTGCATTTAAGGAATCATTAAAAAGTTTATAAAGCTGTAAAAGTTTTATATCTAAGATTTTATCATAAGAGCTAAGGGTAAAAGCATTATTACACTCTTCATCAAAAAGCCAAAGAAAACTATTATCTCTTCTTTTAGCGATATCAGCTCGTTTATCTTCACCCTTGCCGATATACCAAAATATATAATCATCTTTATAAGAGAGTGAAATCATATCTTCTACCATCTCAATCATCTCACCACCACTCACTTTTGAGAAATGGGGATAGATACTATCAATACCAACAATAGGGATAAGTGGTCTATCTAATGTTGAAGAGTTCATAAAATTAATTATATAATTCTCTAACCATTTACGATTATCATCAGTTACAACTATTATAGTTTTACCACCTAGAATCTGCTCTAAAACCAAAGCTGTTGGATTTGTCCAATCAAACCTTAACTCTTCAAGCCAACTAAGATTAGCACCCTCTTCCCTTATAGCATCTAAGCTCCATTGTGCAAAATCTGACATATGAGAATTAGGCATATCTACTCCTTACTTATCTAACTCGTAAGTGTTATGCAAACTTCTAACAGCTAACTCTGCATATTTTTCATCTATAACCATAGAAACTTTTATCTCTGAAGTTGAGATCATATTTATGTTGATATTTTCATTTGCCATAGTTGAAAATGCTTTTGCTGCTACACCAGTATGAGACTTCATCCCAACACCCACAATTGAAACTTTACAAATCTTTTCGTTATAAGAATCTGCATTTATCTCACCACTAGCCACAAATGTATCTACTACTGCTTTTGCATCAGTTAAATCGTTCAAAGGAACTGTAAAATCAATATTTGTAGAACCATCATGAGCTTTATTTTGGATAATCATATCGATATTAACATCACTATTTGCTAGTTTTGTAAAAACCTCAGAAGCGATTCCTGGTCTATCTGCTACACCCATTAAAGAGATTCTTGCTTGATTTCTATCTAATGCGATTCCACTAACTAATGGTTTTTCCATAATATTTTCTTCCTTTGTAATTAATGTTCCCTCTTCGTTTGAGAAACTTGTTCTTGTTACTAAATTTACATTTAATTTTTTCGCTAACTCTACTGAACGGTTTTGTAATACTTTCGCACCCAATGATGCTAACTCTAACATCTCATCATAAGAGATTTTATTTAGCTTTTTAGCTTTTGGTTCTATGCGTGGGTCTGTTGTATAGATTCCACTAACATCAGTATAAATCTCACATAAATCTGCATTAACTGCACCTGCAATAGCAACAGCACTCAAGTCACTTCCACCACGACCAAGAGTTGTTACATTTCCATCAAGTGAAACACCTTGAAAACCAGCAACAACAATTATTTTTCCCTCTTTAATTACAGAGTTCATAAGAGTTGGATCTATCTCTTCGATTCTAGCTTTTGTGTGGTGATTATCTGTAATTATCCCAGCTTTTCTACCAGTCATAGAGACAGCATCAAAACCCATCTCTGTTAAAGCGATAGCTAAAAGTGAAGCAGTTACTCTCTCACCTGAGCTTAGTAACATATCCATCTCAGCACGAGCTGGAGTTGATGAGAAGTGTTCGGCGTACCCAACTAATTTATTTGTCTCACCACTCATCGCGGATACAACAACTATAACATCGTTTCCAGCTTTTTTTGTAGCACTCACTCTATTTGCTACATTTTGAATTTTCTCTAAATCACCAACACTTGTTCCACCAAATTTTTGAACTATTAGCATCTATAAAAGCCCTTTATTTTTAAAATAATTTATAACTTTCTCATATACAGGTTTTTTAAAATGTGCTGTAAGGTTTAAAACCTCATCTACACTTACAAACTTATGTGAAATAAATTCTGGATGTTCAGTATCAAGGTTGATTACTGCATCTTTTTTTAATTTCAGTAAAAAATATCTTTGAGTTTGACCCATGTATGGTTTCATTTTCTCAGCTATTTTTACTGGAAAATCATACGAAATCCACTCTGGATACTCGGCAACAATTGTCGCATCTTGCGTACCTATCTCCTCTTCAAGTTCACGAAATAAAGCCTCATGAACCTCTTCACCCTTATCGATTCCACCCTGAGGAAACTGCCATATATCAGTCAAATCATTTCTTTGTGCTATAAAAATCTCTCTCTTGTGAGGATAATTGTCCGAAACAATAATCATCGCCACATTTGGACGATATAAATCTTTTTTACTCATACAAAAACCTATGTTATAATTGTCGCGATTATACAAAAAATGGGATTAAAAGAAGATAAGTGGATATAATTGCATCATGTTATTATATATCCACATCCCATTTTGCGATTCCAAATGTTCCTACTGTGCTTTTAACTCCTATGTTGATAAGTTTCATCTAAAAGAGCAATATATGAAATCTCTTTTAACTCAGTTAGATTATGAGCTTAAAAGATTCAATGTAAGCAAAGAGAGTATAGAAACTATCTTTATAGGTGGTGGTACACCCTCTACTATTTCGCCTAAACTTTATGAACCACTTTTTAAAAAGCTACAAGCATATCTGATTCAAGATATTGAGATTACAAGTGAAGCTAATCCAAATAGTGCTACTTATGAGTGGCTAGAGGGGATGTATCATTTAGGTGTAAATCGTATCAGTTTTGGGATTCAGAGTTTTGATAAAGAGAAACTCAAGCTATTAAATCGTGCGCACTCTTCAGAGGAAGCGATAGAAGCTATAAAGAACGCTTCTCAAATAGGCTATAAAAATCTCTCTTTAGATTTAATTTATGCAACTCTTGGTGATACAAAAAAGTTACTTCAAAATGATATAGAGATAGCTTTATCTTTACCTATAAATCATATTAGTGCTTATGCTCTAACCATTGAGGAGGGAACACCCTTTGAATCTAAACCTCAAATGTCTAGTGAAACTCTAGAGTTAACTACTTGGCTTTTTAACAAAATCCAATCAAGTGGATTTAAACAATATGAGATAAGTAATTTTGGAACCTATCAAAGCACTCATAATATTGGATATTGGAGATACAAAGATTATATAGGTTTAGGGTGTGGAGCAGTTGGCAAATTATATAAAGAAAGATTCTATCCAAATCCAAATGTAGAAAAATATATACAAAACCCTTTAGATATCAGAGTAGAAAAATTAGAAGATGAAGATAAAAAGATAGAACAGATATTTTTAGGCTTTCGCTCATCTGTTGGTGTTGAGAGTAATATTTTAAATAATGAAGAGATAAGTAAAGCCAATATCTTGGTAGAAGAAAAAAAACTTTACTTTAAAAACGGGATTTTTTATAACTATGATTACCTTTTAGCTGATGAGATTACACTTTTTATATCTTCTTGAAGTTATTTTAGATAAAATCACCTCCTAATTATAGATTATAAGGGTGTAATATGTTTGGTTTAGGCTTTACTGAGATAATGATTATTGCTGTTATCGCTATTTTATTTCTAGGTCCCGATAAGCTTCCTAGTGCGATGGTTGAGGTAGCTAAGTTTTTTAAAAATGCTAAAAGTACAATAGGAAATGTAAAAGATTCTCTTGAACAAGAGATCAATGTCTCAGAGATAAAAGAGGAAGCTTTAGCTTATAAAAAAGAGTTACTTGATGCTCAAGAAAAACTTGGTAAAGTTACAGAGATGGCAGATGTAAAAGCCCAGCTCACAAATCTTGGTGATGACCTTATTGGTGATATTGATAGTGACTCACTCACCAAAGATGAAAAGAAAGAGACACCAAAACCTGAAAAAATAACTTTCGAGAAGAAAAATAAAATAAAAGAAGATACAACTAATGTTTGATGATTTAAGACCACACCTTGTAGAGCTTAGAAAAAGACTGGGAATCTCAGTTGGAAGTTTGATTGTTATGTTTTTTGTTATGTTTTATTTTCATGAGCCATTACTAAACTGGATGGTAGAACCATTAAATGTAGCACTGATTGAAGTTGGTAAAAAGTCTATTCATGCTGCTGATGGTATGGTTACAACATCTCAAGTTGGTGGAGCGTTCTTTGTTGCACTAAAAGTTGCATTTTTTGCTGCCGTGGTTGCTTCTATCCCTGTAATTCTCTCTCAAATCTGGGCTTTTATCGCTCCAGGGCTTTATGCTAATGAGAAAAAAATGATTATCCCTTTTATATTTGGTGGAACAACTATGTTTGTTGTGGGTGTACTCTTTGCTTACTATGTTGTGACCCCTTTTGGATTTGATTTTCTCATCACATTTGGTAGTTTTAAGTTTACTCCTCTTATCAATATTGAAGACTATGTAGGCTTTTTTACAAAGATTATGTTTGGTTTTGGTCTTGCTTTTGAGTTACCAATTTTTGCATACTTTTTAGCACTACTTGGTCTAGTTAACGATAGAAACATGACAGAGTTTTTCAAATACGCTATCGTTATTATTTTTATAGTGGCTGCACTTTTAACACCTCCTGATGTTTTAACACAACTTCTTATGGCTGGTCCACTTATCATCCTTTATGGTTTCTCTATCCTTATAGTAAAAGCTGTTAATCCTGCTCCACCTCTTGAAGAGGACGATGATGAGGAAGAGGAAGAAGAGATTGTTGTTGAGAAAAAAAGTGAGTAACTCGGAGTTACTTACATCTAGTTATGACTTCACTCTTCCAAGTGAACTTATAGCTACCCACCCTGCGTCCCCTCGTGACCATGCGAAATTATTAGTTTATGATAGAGCAACTGATAAAATCACCCACACATATTTTTACGATTTTGAAAAGTATATCCCCAAAGAGTGTGCATTGATTTTCAACGATACAAAAGTGATAAAAGCAAGACTTTATGGTCATAAGCCAAGTGGTGGTAAAATTGAACTACTTATAAATAGAGCTTTAAATGCTAATGATGTAAATGTTTATATCAGAGGGAAAGTGAAAGTAAATACCGAGATTCTATTTCAAGAAAATTTAACAGCTGTTGTAAAAGAGTTAAATGAAGATGGAAGTAGAGTTGTAAACTTTTTTGTAGATAAAACACTTTTAAGATTTGAAGAGCTACTCCCCATCATAGATAAAATCGGTCATGTTCCTCTACCCCCATATATCCAAAGAGAAGATAATACAGAAGATGAGAGTGAGTACCAAAGTGTATTTGCTAAGGAGGAGGGAGCAGTTGCTGCACCAACTGCATCTTTGCACTTTACACCCCAACAACATGAAAGAGTATGTAAGAATCATCCACACGCCTATGTAACTCTTCATGTTGGAAGTGGTACATTTAAACCAGTTGAGGTTGAAACTATTACTGACCACCCTATGCACTCAGAGTATTACAGTATCTCAGATGAAGCAAAAAAGTTATTAGATTCTGATATACCTATACTATCAGTTGGAACAACATCAACTAGAACAGTTGAGTTTTATGTAAGACATAAAGATATAGTTAAAGGTGAAGCAAATCTATTTTTACACCCCAACAACAAACCTTTAAGGGTAAATCATCTACTTACAAACTTCCACCTTCCACAATCAACTCTACTGATGTTAGTAGCATCTTTTGTTGGTGTAGAAAATGCACAAAAACTTTATGCTGAGGCTATAAAAGAGAAGTATAGATTCTACTCTTATGGTGATGCGATGTTGATTATTTAGTTGATTTAGGATGGCTACAAAAGAGTAACTAATCCATTTTTAACCTTAATCTCACCACTAAGTTCAGCTTCAAAAACTCTGTGAGGGAATTTTTTTAAGGTCTCATCATAAGTTGGATTAGTTTTACAAAAGAGAGTAAAATCATCCAACTTAACCTCTTTAGCCTCTATCTCTCCAAACAAAGAACAAAACTGATCTATATCATATATAGCTTTTGCTTTACCATCTTCTAAAAGTTTGTTTGTTGCACCACTCTCCCCTACCCTTTGTGGAAATACAAAAATCTCTTTGCCCATTTTTAGAGCAAATTCTACACTTCTCATACTCCCACTACCTAGTTCTGCTTCTGCTACAACTAAAACATCACCCAAAGCAACTACAAGTTCATTTCTCACTACAAAACTCCACGGTGTTGCTCTAAAACCGATATCAAATTGACTAAGTAGTAAACCATCTCTTTGTATATCTGCTAAAAGATTCTTATTTACTGCTGGATATTTTATATCTACTCCACACGGTAAAACAGAGATAGTATTTGAGCTTGTAGCACCCAAATGAGCAATTGCATCTATCCCCATAGCACCACCACTCACAATACAAACATCTCTTTTTGATAAAGATGAAGCTAAATCATGAGTTAACGCTCTTGAGTATTTTGATGGTTTTCTTGTTCCGATTATCGATATTTTTCTCTTTTTTAAAAGTTCAAGATTACCATCAAAAAAAATCTGAGATGGATATTTTTTCATACTATGAAGTTCTAAAATATCCTCAGTAATTTTATTCATAATTATTATCTTAATCTATCTATATAAACTAGCTCTATATCTTTAAATAATTTTTTAGATTCTCCAAGAGCCAAGAGTGTATTTGAGTGTGGATGACCAATTGCTATTGCTGTTCCATGTAATTTTGCTAACTTTATAGCTTTTTTTATCTGATTGAGAATATACTCTTTATCATTATGATGATCTAAAAACACATCTCTTGCAACATACTTTAATCCAAAGTTTTTCAAAACTTTTGGAGCTTTAGTTTGTGCTGTTGTTCTGCTGTCTATAAAATTAATTTGTTTATCATTTAATACAGAGATAAGTCTATTCATAGCAATCTCATCTGATGTAAACTTACTTCCGGTATGATTATTTATATACTTAACATTTGGAAAAAGCTCTTTTAAGGCTGTTATCCTTTTAAAAATCACTTTTTTTGTATCTGCTACTTTTAGTGTAAATGGCTCCTCTTTATTGAAATTTTGTGCTTCCATTGGGAGGTGTACCATATAAAACTCCTCTTTTGATGCTAACTTAGCAGAGTTTGGACGAGCCGAACTTGGTGGCAAAAATGACATTGTCAATGGTAACTCCAAAGCTTTAATCGCCCTAACATGAGATTTGACAGATACATCATCTATAATTATCGCTAACTTTGGTTTTACTGATGATAACTTAATCTCTCTCTTAACCATAATAGGTGGTTTTTCTAATTTAATATCATCATATTCATGAGATGCTAGCGTAGTATCTTTTTCCTGATTTTCAAGAACCTCTTTTAAACCACTTGTAAGTACAGGCAAAGGTTTTTGAGAAATAATAGTTTTCGATTTATTTAAATCTATTGATTTTTTTTCTTTAATAATTTTTTCTTGTTTGAGTACCTTCTCATCTACATCATCATGCACAAAATAGTGCCAAGCTATTAAAGAGCTTAAACCCACTGCTATAATACTAAGAAGTGAGGCGATTATTACTAATACTTTATTAGCTGAATCGCTCTTATTCTTTTTTTTTCTTGCCATTAAATTAAAATCTCCAAAATTTTTGTAAAACTATACCATGCAATAGCAAAATCAATTCCATTTACATGAAAATAATAATAGATTTACTTGTTTATAGCCATCCTAAAACAAATTTAGGATGGCTATACTGTCTCATTAAGAGATACTAAACTAGAAACAACAGATTTAATAATGATTTTATACTTTACTTAAGTATATTTTATATACAATTTCGAGTTCCTTTCTCTTTGTATCATTTATATGATGATATATAAACATCCGAAAGGGAAACATAATGCCAATATGGCAAATACCAAAAGGAGATAATACTCTATGAGAAATTACGAAAACTTAGTAATTGTAAAACCAACATTAACAGCTGAAGAGATTCAAAATAGCATCAAAGCTATCGAAGAAGTGATCACTTCAAACGGTGGCGAAATCGCTGCAACACAAACTATGGGTATGAGAAAACTTGCTTATCCAGTTGACAAAAATGAGCGTGGTTTTTACCATGTTATCTATTCAACTATTGCACCATCTGCAATTAATGAAATTGAAAGAAGATTCCGTCTTAATGAAGAGCTTATCCGTTTCGTAACTATTAAGTATGATACAAACCGTGAGATAACTGCTTGGAATCAACTAGTTGAAAAAGCTAAAAAATTAGCTGCACCAGCTAAAGAAGAAGCTCCAGTAGAAGAAGCTCCAGTAGTAGAAGCAACAGAAGCTCCGGCGACTGAAGCAGCAGCAGAGTAAGCGTAAGCTTATATAATTAAGGAATACTCATGTTTAACAAAGTTATTTTAG
>JAYEKJ010000120.1:0-2122 GCA_034660975.1 Campylobacterota bacterium | reverse complement strand
AGTAGAAGCATTTTCTTGTGTAGTTGTATCTATCTCTATGATAGCATTGTTTATTTGAGAAATACTGTTACTTTGTTCATCAATGTTAGAGCCAATCTCCATAATAGATTGTGTTAAAACATTTACATTTGCATTTATCTCAGATAATGATTTTTGCGTTCTTTCAGCTAGTTTTCTTACCTCATCTGCAACAACTGCAAATCCACGACCATGTTCTCCTGCACGAGCTGCTTCTATGGCTGCATTTAGTGCGAGTAAGTTTGTTTGTTCTGCTATGTCAGTTATGATTCCAACAACAGATTTTATATCTTCTGATTGTCCTATAACCTCTTTTGTTTTTAAAGATGTTGATTCAACCGATTGAGTAATCATCTCCATTGAGGCTGAAGTTTCTTGAATACTACTAGATTGCTGAGTTGTTGATACACTTAAACTTTCCATTCTTGATTGTAATAGTTCTGCTTTAGTTAAAAAATCTTTAGAATCAGTTGAAGATATATTTAACATATTTACAATAGCATATCTTAATGCATTTATATCATTTACTAATACTTCAAAAACACCACCTTTTTCAACCCCATCAATTTTTAGCTCACTCCTGTAATCATATTTTGCATAATCATCTAAAGTTACATTCATCGCAACAAAATGCTGTTTTGTTGCGATAATCATACTATTAACAGCATCTTTAAAATTATTTAAAGATTTATTTGAAGTTGAACCTTGAATTGTCTCAGAGTACCAACCATGCTGAACACGATTCATAATAAGCTCTGCTTCCTCTATAAGTAGATTATCCTCTTTTAGATTATCTTCTATTGTTTGTAAATATTTATTGAAATTTGTTGTTATCTTCCCTATCTCATCATCTGATTTTACTTCAACTTTTCCACTACAATCACTAGATGAAAGTAGTTTTAAAATACCACTGTTTAAAGCATGTAAAGATGAGATTATGTTTCTAGGAAGTGCAATAGCTAGAAAAAATACAAATACTAATACTACAATAGCTATCAGCATAGAAAGAAACTGAAGAGAATCGTTTAGTTGTGAGACCTCTGGACCTATTCTATCTTGATCTTTTTTAATTGAAAGTTTTACATCTTCAGATAATTTTGCAACCTCTGGACCAATAATATTCAATTTATTATTAATAATCTCATTTCTATTTTTTATCAATGCAACTATAGAATCTACACCTTTTTCATAAATACCTATTAGAGTTATTGCTGAGTTTAACTGAATAACTCTTTGTGAGTTTTGTAGCTCTTTTTTTATGGCTATTAAATTTTTAGATAAGTTATTAAACTCTTTATGAACTCTATCTGAATGTTTTTTTTTATTTGAAGCTAGATATTTTGATGTATATAGTCTTGCTAAAAGTAATGTTCTAATACTTTTTGCAACCTCCAATCCAGCTTTCTCATCACCATCTCTAACTGCACTATTCATTACAGAAGTTAATAGTTGCTCTATTTTTTTACCATTAACATCTAAATTATTATCTACGATGTTGTTCCTGCTGTTCATATAGTCAATAACTTTATAAAAACTATTTTTATATATAATAATATCTTGAGCGATTTTTTTTACCATAGATGCACGGTGTGGGTTTTGTATCTCAACCAATGCTTGTTTTATATAACCATCAGTTTCATTATAGTAATGGTTAAACTCCTTTATATCTTTTTTAGATGATGTATTGATATAATCTTTAACATTCATTCTAATCATAAGCATATCTGCTTGAATATGACTAGCCAAAAGGCTATCTTTTGCCATCTCTCTATAACTTTTAAAGCCATCCGAACTTTTTCCAACACCATAAACACTATACCCTGACGAAATAGCAACTAAAACTGCTATGATAGAAAAAGAAAGTATTAATTTTAACTTGATTGACATAAACAAACCTTTATTTTATTTTGTTTTATTTTGTTTTGTTTTGTTTTGTTTATTATAACATATAAAAAATATTTATAAATATAATAAATATTTTTTATATATATTATTTAGGGATTATTAAGAATACAGTGCAGTAGTAGTTAAGGGGAGATGAAAAGGGGTTAATCCCTCTTCGTAGTTTTTCTTTTTTTACTTGTTCTTGTTTTTTTAGTTTCAA
>JAYEKJ010000119.1:0-2140 GCA_034660975.1 Campylobacterota bacterium | reverse complement strand
TTAATAAATAGTATAATTCTTAAAAAAGAAAATAATATGCAAACCCTAATAACCCTACTAACAAAACAAACATCACTAAAACAAGAACATATAACAAACATTCTAAAGCTCCTAGATGAGGGTGCAACTATCCCTTTTATTGCTCGTTATCGTAAAGAGATGACTGGTGGGGCTGATGATGAGGTGCTTCGTGAGTTTGAGATAATTTACAATAGTTCTAAAAAACTTTTAGAGAGGAAAGAGGAGATCTCTCGGCTTATAACAGAGAGAGCAACACTCACAGAATCTTTAAAAAAGAGTATTGAAGATGCTGATACACTTCGAATCTTAGAAGATATATATCGACCTTTTAAAGAGAAAAAAAGTTCTCGTGCAACTACTGCTATGGCTAATGGATTATTACCTTTGGCGAACACTTTACAGAGTGCTAGACTAACAACCTCTGAGTTTAAACAAGAGGCTAAAAAGTTTGTAAAAGGTGAAGTAAAGTCAGTAGATGAGGCTATAAAAGGTGCTAGTGATATTTTGGCTGAGAGGTACGCCGAACAAGCTCGTGAGCGTGAAGCGATTCGTAACTCTATGCTCCGTTTTGGTTCTATAGAGATTAAAAAAACTAAAAACTTTGATGAAAATGGGATTTTTAAAAACTTTGCTGGAAAGTCTGAAAAAGTGGCTTACATACCATCTCACCGTTATCTTGCTGTTATGCGTGGAGTAAAAGAGAAAGAGCTTTCTGTAAAAATCACTACTGATGTAAACCGTATAGAAGAGAATATCAGGCAGTATAAAATTCCTCGCCACGCTTCATCATCTAAAGAGATTCTCTTTGATGCTTATAGAGATGGACTTAAAAGGCTTTTGCTTCCATCATTAGAGAGAGAGGTGCATCATGAGTTAAAAGAGAAAGCTGATAACTCTGCGATAAGTGTATTTGGTAAGAATCTCAAGCAACTTCTTATGACACCAGCAGTTACAAAGATGGTGATTTTAGGTGTTGACCCTGCATTTGTGAGTGGGTGTAAACTTGCTGTTATAGATGAGAATGGGAACTATTTAGAATCAGCAGTTATATACCCAACTCAGCCTAAAAATGACTATAACAACTCTAAAGCAAAAGTGTTAGCACTCACTAAAAAGTATAACATCACAGGTGTAGCTATTGGAAATGGGACAGGTTCAAGAGAAACACAAGAGTTTTTTGCACGACTAAACCGTGAGGAGAGTGCAAACTTAAACTATACAGTTGTCTCAGAAGCTGGAGCATCGGTTTACTCCGCTTCAAAACTCGCACAAGAGGAGTATCCTAAACTTGATGTAACGATTCGTGGTGCAATATCTATCGCACAGAGACTTCGTGACCCGATGGCAACTTTAGTAAAAATAGACCCAAAATCTTTAGGGATAGGGCAATACCAACATGATGTTGACCAAAAACTTTTAGTAAAAAGACTCGATGATGTAACGAGTGACCTTGTGAATCGTGTTGGTGTAGATATAAACTCAGCATCAGCTTCACTTCTTTCTCATGTTGCTGGAATCGGGATGAAAATCGCTCAAAACATCATCTCATTTCGTGATGAAAATGGAAATTTTACAACAAAGAATCAGCTTCTAAAAGTAAAAGGTTTAGGGAAAAAAGCGTATGAGCAATCAGCAGGATTTATTAGAATCAAAAATGGTAAAAATAGTTTTGACAACAGTGGAATCCACCCTGAGAGTTATGATGTGGCTAAAAAACTTGATGGCTTAGAGTTAGTAACTCTTGATGTAAAAGCCAAAGCAAAAGAGTTAAGTGTAGGTTACGAAACTCTAAAAGATATCATAAAAGAGCTACAAAAACCAGGCTTTGACCCAAGAGAGGATTTACCACCTATCCCTTTTAAAGAGGGAATTACAGATATAAAAATGCTTAAAGAGGGGAGCTTTGTTTCTGGTGTGGTTCGAAATATCGCTGATTTTGGTGCGTTTGTAGATATTGGGCTGAAAAATGATGGGATGATTCATATCTCTAAAATGAGTGCAAAGAGAATCTCTCACCCTTTAGAAGTGTTGTCTTTGAATCAGTTTTTACCCCAAATAGAAGTTGTCTCTATTGATAATGAGAAAGGAAAAGTTGGGCTTAGTTTAGTATAAAAATATT
>JAYEKJ010000118.1:0-2142 GCA_034660975.1 Campylobacterota bacterium | reverse complement strand
TCTTCTCGTGTTGGAAAAAGTTACACCCGTTAGGTGAAAGTTATGAGTGTAGCTTTTTCGCTTGTAAGTACCTAATTATAGAGCAATACAGCTTGTTGTCTAATTTGGTATGGAATTATTGGGGCTATATTTTTGGCAAAATAATAATAAATTTTGCACCACCATTTTCATTTTCCACCTCAATACTACCATCAAAATATTGAGTAATTATTTTCTTACTCATATACAATCCTATACCTGTTCCTATACTTTCATGTTTAGTTGTAAAATATGGGTCAAATATCTTCTCAATAACATTATTTGGAATTCCACCACCATTATCTTGAACAATAATAGTAATTTCATTATCTGATGTTGATACAGATACAATTACAGTTGGATTAATAATTTTTTTCTCCAAAAGTATATCTTTTGCATTATTTAATAGATTTATCAATACTTGTTGCAACTCTCTGCTGTAACCATCGAGTTCAGGTAAGTTATCTCCCACTTTAATAAGCTGGAATTTAATACTATTTTTTTCATACTCATTTTCTAATATACTATACGCTTGTTCTATTGTATATCCTACTAAAAAAGTGCTTTTTACTTTTTCATCACTTGATACTTTTCTAAAATCATCAATTGTTTGGCTAAGGTGAGCAGTTAACTCTTTAACTTTAGAAGATGTTTCTAAAAAAACTTTAGAATCTATACTCTTCATATCCTCAAGCTCTATATCAAACTCTAAGTAATTTAGAGTGTTATTGATTGCACCTATTGGTTGTCTCCACTGATGGGCAATGTTTGACATCATCTCACCCATAGCTGCAAGACGATTTTGTGATTCTATAATTTTTGTTTGTCTCTCTTGTTCAGTAATATCTCTATGAAAGCCGGTGATTCTAATTGGATTTTGATTTCCATCAAAAAATATATCACCAACATCTTCGATATTTAGTTTTTCCCCATCTTTTGTTACAATAGGATATTTAATTCTAAAATGGATATATTTCACATCGCTATGGTATTGCTCTATTAAGTCATGCATCGCTTTATGATGTTCAAATCTATATTTATCAGGCATTAATGAGAGATAATCTAAGTATGTTATTTTTGTATCATCACTAAAGCCAAGTCTTTTTTTCCAGCCATTACTAAGATAAAACTCTTTTTCAATTAAATCGTAATCCCAAAAACCATCTCTTGATGAGTTGATAGCAAATTCAAATTTTGTTGTTTGCTCTTGAAGTTTTAAATCTTTATCTTCAATGGTATTTTTTAAATTTTCTTGAGCTAGAATCTCATCTGTTATATCAAACATAATAGATTTATAACCAGTTTTTTTAGAGTTGATAAAAATAGGACTTATATGAACATTAACCCAAAATGGAGTTCCATCTTTTTTCTTATTTTTCATGATTCCTGTAAATGTTTTATCACTTCGTAATGTATTCCATAGATTGTCATGTATCGCTTTTTTTGTCTCATCGCCTTTTATCTTTGCATGTGTAAAATTAATTAATTCATCTTCTTTATAACCTGTTACCTTTAAATAATTACTATTAGCATATTTTATAACCCCTTTTAAATCTGTTTCACTTACAATAACATTTCTATCAAATATATTTGTCTCTTCACGGAGTTGATTCTCTGAGCTGATTAGATGTTGTTTTATATGTTCATCATCTAAATCATGGAGCATAATAAGAGAAGCAATTATAAGTTGTATAACAATAGCAACAATATTATCTGTAAATATAACAGCATTCACTAGAAGCAACAAACTTGCAACTATATGTGTCGTTTTGATTCTAGTATATGGATCGCTTATAAATCTAGAAAGTTTCATACTTTAGCCTTAAAAAAATTCTATCTCAGTTTCCTCAGACTCTTTATTTTCTAAGAAGTCTCTAACAAGTTGTATATCATTTTTCAGTGAAGCATTATAAAAGGTGGGATCTTTAGCCTCTTTCTCCCATATATTTTGTCTAAATGTATCTAAGGTTAGTTGAAGAGATTCAAAATAGATACCCGTTTGATTGATATCTTGCATAAATTTTGTTTTTAGTGTTAAGATAGCGGTTGCAAGATTATTTATATACTCTGCTAAATCATAAAACTCTGGATAACTATTTAAAATAGTTGCATATTTTTTATAAA
>JAYEKJ010000117.1:0-2147 GCA_034660975.1 Campylobacterota bacterium | reverse complement strand
TTTTTTTAGGCTGTTCAAACACACAAGCCCCACAAATAGAAAAAACACCTGCTAGTAACAAAAATATTAACAATCAATTGTTAAAAGCTTCTAAACTCGGTGATATAAAACAGATTAAAAATCTGATTAACAATGGAGCAGATATTAACTACCAAAATGATGATAAAGCGTATGCGCTTTACTCTTTTGTAGTTGATGGGTATCAAAAAAATCGCCCTAATGAATCATTAGATTTAGTGAAGTGGATGATAGAAGAGAAAAAAGCAGATTTTCATAAGTTGGGTTATAATGGCTACTCTCTTATACATGTTTCAAAAAATCTAAAACTGACACAATACTTAGTGGAGTTAGGCTTAAAAATAGATTCGCTCACTCCAAATAATGCAACAACTCTGATGGGGAGTTTAGCCACAAGACTAGATACTCGCTATGAAGATACAACACTACAAAAATACCTTATTGAGCATTGTGTAGATATGGAGCAAAAGGCTAGTTTTGGTACTAAAAAGTTTTCTGCACTAGATTTTGCTAAAAAATTTAATCGTTCAAAGGCTTATCAACTAATAAACACATCTATAGAAAATCCTCCAAAACAATGTGAAGGAAAAGGTATTTTAGCTCCTAAAATATCTTTTTATAATACACCAGAAACCTTTGACAGTGAAGTGGTAAATATTAGTTTTAAACTAGAAGCACAAGGGTTTGGTATTGGGGATATTGTAATCTTAGTCAATGGAGTGGAGATATCAGATAATAAAAACAGAGCATTAAAAATAAAAAGGGGAAGTTTAAAAGTAAAAACATTCAATATAAAACTACAAAATGGACTCAATGAGATTAGAGCATTTGCTTATGATTCGAGTAACATAGTAAAAAGTGAGGTTGTTATTCATGATGTAGTGGCTGAATATAAAGTAGATAGAGAACCTAAACTCTATGCTATAGCCATAGGAATCGATCAATTTGAGAAAGAATCTTTAAATCTAAGATATGCAGAAGCAGATGCTTCCCTTTTTGGAACAACTTTGTTTAAGCGTGCTAGAGGAATATTTTCAGAAGTAAAAATAATCTATTTGAAAAAAAGTGATGAAACAACAAAGGAGATGATTTTACAGAATCTAAAATCATTACAAGATATTTCAGCCAATGACTTTTTTGTGTTTTACTCTGCTACTCATGGAACTATGGTAGATGGTAAATACTATATGATAACTTCAAATATCAGCTCAACAGAAGATGCATATATTCAAAAAAATGCAATCTCTGAAGATGAGTTAAGAGAAGTGTTTAAAGCTATTCCAACTGCCAATAAGCTATTGTTGTTTGATACTTGTTATTCTGGTTCTATTAACGAAAAAATCTCTAAAAAACTGGCTGAAAGTACAGTTGAAAAACTAAACCTAACAAGTATGACAGCAGCAAACTCTGTTCAAACAGCCCTTGAGGGTTTTGCTGATGGGCACGGTATTTTTACTTATGTTTTAAGTGATGCTTTAGATGGTGATGCAGACTTTAACAATGATGGAATAATACAATCAATGGAGTTAGTAAACTATACTAATAAAATGGTTCCTAAAGAAGCTAAAAGATTTAATCATATTCAAACACCTGCATATTTTCAAAGCGGACAAGTATTCAATATCTCTAAACTTAGATCTCATAAAGGTAGTGTAAATATGAATCCACACTATTTTAAACCAGATGAAGTTAAAAAACTTGTCACTTACATGGATAAGAATGAATTAAATGCTTTTAATAAAACACTTGAATCAAATAAAGTAAAAACAAAATTAAAAGTAGAAAAAATTAAAAAAGAGGCTGCAAAAATAGAAGCTGCTAAAGCAGCAGCCACTCTTAAACTTGCAGATAAAAAATTTAATTTTGGTAGACATGATTTTGTATTTAATGATAACTCAATATTTTTGAATATTAAAGATAGCATTAAAAAGCATTTTAATTTTACAGATTCTAAAGGGAGACACCTTATAGTTTTTGACTTTTACTCTAAAGAACCCGCACAAAGAGTAGTCACTGCTTTAGATACTCAAAAAGTTTCTGACATATATATGGCAGATAGAGGGGATTGGTATAGAGTTACCTTACAAACTAAATCAAGACAAGGGTATGAACATATCACTACTAAAGAT
>JAYEKJ010000116.1:0-2158 GCA_034660975.1 Campylobacterota bacterium | reverse complement strand
TTTTAATGAAAACAGAATCAGTGTAAGAGATATAGCGTTTAGATGCTACTCTGAGGGCACAAATATATATATAGAGATTGAAGATAACGCTGGTGGAGTTGAAACAGAAATAATCAAAGATATATTTAAACCAAATATTACTACAAAACTAGAGGGTAAAGGTACTGGGATTGGACTCTATATGAGTTCTCAAATTGTCAAAAAGAACAATGGAAGTATAAATGTACATAACACAAATGATGGTGCTTTCTTCACAATTATCCTTAAAGAAAAAACTCTTTAAATAAAAATATCTCTCTCTAACCACAAATTTGATATAATTCCGAAATAATAGTAAATGTAAGAGTGTAACTATTAAATTTCAAGTTTTAAAGGATTTATTATGAATCAGATTCAACAAGGTAAATATAGACCTTACCCACAAATAGATTTGCCTTCTCGTCAATGGCCAACTAAAACAATAACTCATGCTCCTGCATGGTGTAGTGTTGATTTACGCGACGGTAATCAAGCACTTATCAACCCTATGAATATGGAAAAAAAACTTGAACTTTTTACACTCTTACTTAAACTTGGTTTCAAAGAGATTGAGGTTGGTTTCCCATCTGCATCTAAAGTGGAGTTTGATTTTTTACGCCGTTTGGTTGATGATAATCTTATCCCTGATGATGTAACTGTTCAAGTTTTAGTTCAAGCTAGAGAGCATCTTATAGCTAAAACATTTGAAGCACTTAAAGGTGTAAAAAAAGCTACTGTTCATTTGTATAACTCAACATCAGTTGCTCAAAGAAAGATAGTTTTTGCTAAAACTCAAGAGGAGATTGTTGCTCTTGCTTTAAATGGTGTTGATTTAGTTAAAAAGTATGAACAACAACATGATGGAGAGATATTTTTAGAGTATTCACCGGAGAGTTTTACAGGGACTGAACTAGAGTTTGCTGCACAAATCTCTAATGCTGTCACTGCGAGATGGGGAATCTCACAAACAAGAAAAGTTATCATAAATTTACCAGCAACAGTAGAGATGGCAACACCAAATGTTTATGCAGATCAGATAGAGTGGATGGCTTCGCATTTAGATAACCGTGAAAATGTGATTATCTCAACACATACACACAACGATAGAGGAACTTCAATCGCTGCAACAGAGTTAGCACTTTTGGCTGGTGCTGATAGAGTTGAGGGGACACTTTTAAGTAATGGTGAGAGAACTGGTAATGTTGATATCATCACCTTAGCTCTAAATATGTTAACACAAGGTATAGATTCTAAACTAGATTTTTCAGATATAAATGAGGTTTTAGATGTTGTTGAGAGATGTACAGAGATGGTTACACACGCTCGTCACCCTTATGTTGGAGAGTTAGTTTACACTGCATTTTCAGGTTCACACCAAGATGCAATCAACAAAGGTTTAGCTCACCAAAAAAACAAAAATGATAGTTTTTGGGAAGTTCCATATCTACCAATAGACCCACAAGATGTAGGAAGAAGTTATGAATCTATCATTAGAATCAACTCACAATCTGGTAAAGGTGGTATAGCTTATATCTTAGAGAAAAACTACGGCTACCAACTACCAAAAGCGATGCATCCTGAGATTGGTAAAATAGTTCAAGCTGTGACTGATACTAAAGGCAGAGAGTTAAGTACCGAAGAGATTCGTGATATTTTTAAAGATACTTATTTTAATCCTAAAGAGCATATATCTTTTGTGTATGTAAACTTATCATCAAAAGATGGAATCTCTAAATGTGATTTGACATATAAATACAATAACAAAGAGATTAATGCAACTGGTGAGGGTAATGGCCCAATTGATGCTTGTAAAAATACTTTGATGAAAGATTATAAAAATGAGTTTATTATCAACTCATACTCAGAACACTCATGTGGAGAAAAAAGCTCTGCAAAAGCTATTGCTTATATAGAGCTACAAACATCTCAAACACTCTCATGTTATGGAGTTGGAGCTGATAATAACATAGCTACAGCTTCCATAAAGGCTATGTTTTCTGCTTTAAATAGAGCATTTTAGCTCTATTTATATAAAATAAATATCAATAATTTTTTTACCCCCTAGCATCAACACCATTGACTTAAGCATATAGACACTTTGGAACCTCGAATTTCAAACGCTAAAGCGTGACTTAGAAAA
>JAYEKJ010000115.1:0-10870 GCA_034660975.1 Campylobacterota bacterium | reverse complement strand
TTGAAGTCTGCTGGATATGTTTTTCTCTTAGTGCTCATCTATTTTCCCCTCACTTTTGTATTTTTATTCTATCATCTGGAATAAGAATATTGTATTAAGTGGTTTGTTTTTCTGGGGACATTATACAAAAACTATAGAATCAAACCATAGTTTTATTTTCTTGTCTGCAGTTGTTTTTTTAATTTCATCTTCTAAATTATTCTTTTTTTGTTCTAATTCTAAAGCATGATACTTATTAGCTTCAATTTTATTACCAATTAGTTCAAAATTATGTTTTATAATTCTATATGTTTCTTGAGAAGTATTTTGTTTAGATATTGTATTATTAAGTTCTGATACATTAAAGAAATTCATCTCTTCTTGAATATTGCTATAATCTAAGTCTAAACCTTTATAGAATTTAGCATTTCTAAAATGACTAAGACCTTCAAAAGTGACATATTTAAAAACAAGCTTTTCCTGAAACTCTGTATCTCCAAAAATAGCAAGACCTCTAAAGTTTATAGATTTAAAAACTATACTATTTTTAGGAATTGTTTTGTCATTATAGTTTTGTTCAGAACCTTTAGCTATCTCCGTATGAAAAAAATCAGCATTTTTTTCAAAATTTGTATCTTCAATTGTAATGTAGTCAATATTGCAGTTGTGTAGTTTGAAATTTTGATTAAATACTGTATTTTTAATTATCAATTTAGTAATTTCTAATTTTTTATTACTATCAGTATCTTGGGCATTAATATAAAACTTCGATTCAAAAGTAGAGTCTTCAATTTCTAAGGTTTCTATCTTTCCTCCAATAACTTGGATTTTTTCTTTTGATAGGTCTATATTTGTTACTATTTCATAAGGTTCACCAGTTTGAGAATCAGTATCTGTTTTAGTATAGGATATGTTTTTTGCTTGTTTTAGGTTTATAACTAGTTTTTTCTCAAATTTACAGTTTTCAAAAATTATCCCATTACTTATATTATCAATAGAAACATTATTTTTAAAAATACAGTCTTTTATAGTTGTACTAATTGAATAATATTTTTTTCTATCATAATGATAAAGTTTAGGACCTTCTTCATCTGCAACAAAATTTAAAGAAATTTCAGTATCTATAATTAAATTTTGAAATAAACCAGAAAGATTTCCAATATGAATCTCTCCTAAAAAAATATCCCCAAGATGTCTATCTAAATTATCTTTTTCTTCCATCTACAACCCTCCATCATACAAATACCAATCAGCTTCATAACTAGGTTTTACTATTTTACCAAGAACTGCCTCTTGATTCTTTCTGTAAAACTGATAATTCTCTTCATACTTCTGCCATGAAGATGCTTTGCCATCGCCTATCTCTTTTTGTAGAGCTATGAATCCCTCTAAGATAGATTCTGGTCGGGGCATACAGCCGTTTACATACATATCTACGGGGAGGTAGTCTTCTAGTTTTTTTATGGTGTTGTAAGAATCCCAGTACATCCCACCATTTACTGTACAGCTCCCTAGGGCAAGAACATATTTTGGGTTACTCATCTGCTCATAAGTTCTTATGATTCTTCTGAGGGTTTTGTAAGAGCAGTAACCTGACACTATGATAACATCAGCTTGTCTCGGAGTTGCTGCTCCTCTGATTCCTAGTCTCTCGGCATCGTAACGAGATGTAAAGGTTGGTGGCATCTCTATCGCTCCACAACCTGTTCCGTAGGCTAAAACAAAAATGCTTCTACTTCTAAACCAGTTCATTAAAAAATCTACACTATTTTTGTGTGAAGTGTCTGAGTTTAAGTCACCCTCTAAGATTTTTTGCTCTTGAATAAATCCCTCTCTCATTTTAGTTCCTTTTGAAATGTATATTGGCAAATATCATATCCATAATCGATAAGCTCATTAACTCTATCAAACTCCAAAATCCCACACAGATCTCTTGGTATCTTTATCTCAATATCTGGTGGATAAGCAGATAGTTTCATCCGTGCAATAGCACTTTGCATTGTGTCAAAAGATTTGTTAGCGACACTATACACACTATAACTATCAATCTTTGAACTAGGAAGTGCAATATCGACTAAGTAGTTTTTTATTTTTGAAGAGATATCTTTATCTGTTTTTTTCTCTTTTAAAATTATATGATTGTTAGGCTCAGAACCTAAGTTGACTGCAATAGTTATATCTGTAGTATCATGAAAAGTTGGTGCAATTGGAACAGGGTTTAAGATACCACCATCTATGAGTAGTTTATCTCCATATGGGTGGGGAGCGAAAAATAGTGGTAGAGATACAGATGCTCTTATGGCACTTTGAAGTGAGCCTGAGTTTATCCATACCTCTTTTTCCCCATCAATATCAGCAGCTACAGCTGTAAAAGTGATATCTAGATCTTCTATGTTGAAATCCCCAATCAACTCTTTATGTTTTTTCATCAGTTTATCCCCTGCCATCAAACCACTAGAGCCTTGAAAATCTATGAGGGAGAGCATATCTAGAACATCAAGTGATTTTACCCATTTAGTATAGATATCAAGCTTTCCGGCCGCATAATAACCACCAATTAAAGACCCAATAGAACACCCAGAGATAGATTTAATCTCATAGTTATTCTCCTCTAGCCATCGTATAACACCAATATGTGCCATCCCTCTAGCACCACCACTCCCTAAGATAAGCGAAACAGTTTTTTTACTCATCTTATCTCCAATTACTTAGCAGTAATCCTGCTACGGCGATAGCAGTAGGGATTTTAAGTAAAAAATCTACACTTTGTGGTGTTTTAAATCTTCCATAGATTGAGCCAAAAGCTATCACAAATAGAAACAATATAAATGTTTTAACAGTAAGTTCTAAAAATCCACTCGCTCCACCTAAAAACAGATGAACCATAAGAACTAATTTGGCAAAAGTAAAGATAGCACTCTGGCTCATCAGAAGTGCTAAAAACTTTCCACTAAACTCAGAAGCCGGACCAGAATAGACTTCAACTGGAGCCCCAACTACATCAAAAGGTGATTGCCCCATCATCCCTATAAAAGAGAACAATGCTCCGATGAAAAGGAGAGGATAGGCAAAGGCATTCATCGTTGTTTGCTCTGAGGCGATAGTTGCTATATCTGCAGAACCACTTAAACTCATAATCGCTATAACGGCTATATAAAACGGCATCTCCATAGCAAAAAGGCGAGTAAGTCCACGAGTGACACCCATCACCCCAAAAGGGTTTCCACCAACTCCAACAGCTAAAGCATTTCCAAGAGGTCCAAGAACTAAAAGATACAAAACTAAGAAAAGGTTTCCATATTCGCTCAGACCTTTAAAACTCTCACCTGTGTTAAAAATTGGGATGAAAAAGAGTGTCATAAGAGCACCACTCATCATGATTATAGGACCTAGATAAAACATCCATCCGTGAGATGTCGAATCTCTCTTTAGAAAAAACTTTATAGAATCGACAAATGACTGATACACAGGGGGACCAAAACGGCGTTGGAACCTTGCTGTGATGTTTCTATATAAACCGTAATACAAAAAACCAATCGTATAAGCGATAATAAATATTAAAAATAGCTCAAGTAGAATCATTTTAAAGCTCCCCATAAAAGTATAATTAGAAACAGTGTCGCAATATTAAAGTTAAGTGATAGATTCCCTGAGTAGATTTTTCTAAAAATATCTGAGAAAAAAAGTGTTTGTTTAGCAAGATAATCATAAAAATGTTTTACAGAATTTTTAAGAATCGTGTTTATAAATCCAACTCTTTTTAACTCTTTACCCATGCTATAACCATAGTGTAGATGTGTTGATTCGTTTGGTTCCTCTCCACAGTAAGCGATATCAAAACGGTTTTTTACATTTTTTGCTTTGGAGCGAAGATTCATAAATACAAGAAGTGTTACAACAAAGATAGCACCAAATGCACCCATCACCACTAAACCGTTAAACTGAGCAAAAGGGCTTATGAGAGTTGCACTCTCTGTAAAAGGGATTACAGAGAGATTTAACTCCGCTAGAATCTTGTTGAAGTATGGAATAACAAGGGCAGGGAATGTTCCAAGAACTACAAGAACTAGGGCTAAAATATACTGAGGGATAAGAAAAGAAAGAGGCACCTCTAAAACAGATTCTAGTTTTTTATTTGTTGGGTGACCTAAATAGATTCCATATACCAACTTGTAGATATAAAGAAAAGCACTTGCACTTGAAAACATAACAGCTGATAAAATAAGTAGATATTTAGCATCTAAAAGTGAGGTGTAAATCATAAACTTAGAGGCAAACCCACCAAGAGGTGGCATACCAGCTAGAGTTATGATTCCAACTAAAAGAAGGACAAACGATTGCGGTGTTTTATAGATAAGACCACCTAGTTGGCTAAATTTATTTCGCCCTGTTATAAAGATGATTCCAGCAATATTTATGAAAAGTAAAAGTTTTACAGCTGTGTGGATAAGTGAATGATACAAAGCCCCACCCATCCCATCAGTTACACCTAAAACAGTGACAATATACCCGAGTTGAGCGATAGAGGAGTAAGCTAAAAGTCGTTTAACAGAATCTTCTTGTATAGCTTTAAATGTTGCTATAATTGAGGTAAGAACTCCCATAATAGCCAAAACTAAAGAGGGTTGAGCCACATGAATAACTAAAATAATAAGTGCATAGATTCCCATCTTAGATAAAACTGCTGAGAGAAATGGTGTGAAAATATCATGAGATTCTTCATAAGCATCCACTAACCAATAATGAAACCCAATAGTTCCAATTTTCACAAAAATAGCAAAAAGCATCAAGCCTATAAAAATTACACCCTCAATATCTCCAAGTTTCTCAAAACTAGCCCCTGCATCTGCATATAAAAAGCTATGATTTGCAGAGTATAGAATCAAGATAGCTATAAACAGACTAAGAGCCGAAGCCATCGCAAAGATGATGTATTTGTGTAAAGCCTCTTTTGAGAGTGAAAAGGAGAGTAGAAAATAGGTGCTAATACTCATAACCTCCCACCCAATAAAAAAGAGTAGATAATCATTCGCGTAAACGATAAGATAGAGGGAGGATGTAAGCAATACTAAAAGTGCATAAAAACTTTTTGTGAGTTCATACTTTTTCATGGTAAATATAACTAGTACAAATGAGACAGTTATAAGCATCGCAAAAAAATCTGCTAGGTGTGTTTGTTTTAGTGATAGCACTATATCGGTTAAGCCGAAAATTGTTAAGTCCATTTTAAACTCCTACTAACATATCAACATAAGTTTTAGAATCTAAAAGTATAGTGGCACTTTCGTGTAGAAAGCCAGAGATTACAAAAGGTGCAACTCCTACTAAAATAAGTAAAACTGCTAAAAGTGAAAACACAAACTTTTGAGTAAAAGAAATATTTATAGTCTCTTCTCTTTTACCTTTTTCAAACATAAATCCAATAAGTTTAAAATAATAAACTGCTTCAAGTAACGATGCAATGATTATTATAAATAAAACAGTTATCATCCCTGCAACTCCAAGAGATTTCAAAACTAAAAACTTTCCTATAAATCCAGCAAAAAGAGGGATTCCTAAAAGTGATAGCATCGCTATGAGCATGATGGCTCTTAGAAATGGAGAGTTTAGTTTTTTTAGAATCTCTATGTCAAAATTTCTATACTCTTTTTTTATAGTTGTAAGTGCTAAAAATATTATAACTTTTGCGATAGAGTGGGCAAAGGCTATAAATAGTGCTCCTTGAATCGCATCTGTATTTTGCATCGCAAAGGCTGTGAAGATTAGGGCAACTTGACCTAAAGATGAGTAGGCAAAAAGTCGTTTTAGGTTTGTTTGTTTTAAACCAGCTATCTCTGCTACTAACATACTTATCGCACCGAGATAAATTAAAAAAACAGAGAACTCTCCACTTGGTATAAAGAGATAAAGTATATGAAAAAATACAAAGAGATAAGCTTTTCCAGCGATTCCAGAGAACAGAGCATCTATAAGTGAGCTTGAACCTTGATAAACATCTGTTACCCAAAAATTGAGTGGAAATATCTCTACCTTGAATCCAAAACCTATGAGTAAAAGAATCGAGATAAGAACTTTCAGATTGTATGGAAGTGTCTCAAAACTTAGAGAGATTACAGCTAGATTTAATGAGCCTATATTTATGTAGATTAGTACGATTGCAAATATCAAAAACACAGAAGCTACTGCACCTGTTATGAGGTATTTGATTCCAGATTCTAGTGCTGAGGGTGTTTTTTTATAAGCTGTTAGGATATAAGCAGAGATTCCAGCTATCTCAAAAAATACATAAATATTGAAGATGTCAGAACTCAAAACTAAACCGATAGCTGAGGCTAAAAGCATATTTAAAAGTATGAAAAATTTAGTCTCATTCTCGTAAGCATCTGTTTTTCTATGAACTAAATAATAGAGTGAGAAGATCACCATTAAAAATGTAAAAAGTGTTACAAAAAATAGTGAGGCTTTATTTAGAACAAAAGAGATTCCAAGGGGTGGGGCTATTGAAATCATCTCTATGTAAGATTCTGAACTACTAACTAAACTAAAAGCAAGATAAAGTAAAAAAACTTGCATAAGAGTTGATGCAAATACAAGCCCATTTTTTCCAAACGTAGATAGGATAGGAGTTGCAAAACCAAAAAGTAAGGGTAGGGCTATAAAAAGGATAGAACTCATATTAATGCCTCAAACTTGTCATCTCATCGATGTTAGTTTTACTTGTGAGTTTGTAGTACTCGATAGCAAAACTAACTCCAAGTGCTAAAACTGCCATCCCAATAACTATCGCTGTTAGAATCATGGCATGAGGGATAGGGTCGTTCATGTTTACAAAACCTTTTTGACCCTCTAATAGTATAGGGGCTAAAAAACTTTTCTCATACATCAAACCGATGAAAAGTAGAAAAAGTGCCGTTTCCATAATAGCTATGCTAATAAAAATTTTTATAAGATGCTTTTGAGTAAGAAGTCCAAAAAGCCCCACAAAAAAAAGAGTCATTGAACCGATAATTACGATGGCTTTGATAACCTCACTCTGATTGAAAAACTCAAACATCATCACTCCTTTTTATAAGGTTTTGCACTATCATACTCATCTCACTTCCAACCTTAATTCCAACTATAATATAGATAATGGGGATAATTCCACCACTCATGAGTAAGCCCATGTTTGATATCTCATTTGGTAAAAAATTTCCAAGAAATTTATCTAAAACAACAAGCCCAATAAGTCCTATAAGAACATAGGAGATTCCAGCAAAAGTCTCTAGTGTGCTTATCACACTATGGGGAATCTCAAACTCTTTATGGGAGATAAGAAGAAGTAAAACCCCACTAGCGATGATAACTCCACCTTGAAAACCACCACCCGGACTAAGATGACCATAAATCATCACATAGATTCCAAATAGCATAATGATGGGGAATAAAAGTTTTGATGCAGTTTGAAGCATGAAGTTACTATCAGATTTGATGTCACACTTTGTATTTGAGTTTAACATCAAGCCAATTCCTAAAGAGGCGATAAATAAAACTGCTATCTCCCCAAGTGTATCAAATCCACGAAAATATACAACAACGGTTGTTACAGCATTTGCTACCCCCTCTGAACTGTTTAGTTTTAAAAGTTCATCTCCGGCAGTTTGAATTTTACTTGGAAGATTTTGAAGTAAAATATTTAAGATAGTGAGAACTAAAACTGCACTCAAAGCAAAACCACTATAAGTTGAGGTTGGTATATCTCGTTTTAGATTCATACCCTCTCCTCTAGATGTTTCAATGCCATCAAAAAGATGAGTGAGCTTATACCTGCTCCTATAACAGCTTCAGTAAGAGCAACATCAGGGGCTTTAAATGTGAAAAATAGTATCACACTCCCAAGCCCTACACCCATAAAAAGGATGATAGAATCAGCTAACTTTTTTTGGATGATAGATGCAAAAGCGATAATGATGATTCCTATAAAAGTTGTTAAGATTATGATTCCTATCATGAAGAGAGCTTTTTTAACTCATCTGATTCTAACGCGGCTCCATCTTTGTGGTAAGCTCTAGCGATAACTGATGAGGAGAGTGGATTTGTAAGGAGGATAAAAACAGCTAAAAGAATTAACTTCCAAGCCCAAGAGGGTTCTGTAAATATTGCCCCAATTATCACCAAAATAGTTCCAATAGTTGTAGTTTTTGTCCCTACATGCATCCGTGTGTAAAGATCAGGCATACGAACAAGCCCGATAGCACTTATTAAAAATGCCATCACCCCTAAAAATATAAAGATATATCCTATATATTCAAACATCTAGATTCCCCTCTCAATAAAGCGACCAAAGATAGAACTACCTAAAAATCCTATGAGTCCAAAAACAAGAGCAACATCAAGATAAAAACCTCTTTGAAAGTAAAGTGAAAGAATCACCAATAGGGATACACTCATAACACTCATCACATCAAAAGCAACAACTCTATCTGCTAGAGTCGTACCTTTTAAAAATCTGTAAAGTGTTATAAAAATTGAAAGCAGCAGGATTGTAGTAATAAGTTCAAACATTGTTCTCTCATAATTTATTTTGTTAAGTATGACTAAATAGTGCTTAAACCCGAATTATGCAATAGAGAATTAAAAATTTACACCACCAATAAGGTGGCTAAATTTTTTTTACTAAACATCCCTTAATTACAAGAATAGGTAAATTTTGCAAGGTGCCCTTGGGGTATAAATTCCTATTGCATAATTCGGATTAAAAATTGTTTTTATGAGTATTTTCATTATAATCTTAATATTTAAAGGTTATAATCCGTACTACTTAAAACTAAGGAATTAAAAATGGCAAAAGAAGCAGCAAAAGAATTAAAAAGAGCAAAACAAGAAGCTAAAAAATTAGCAAAACATAAAGCTCATAAAAAAGCAGTTAAAGCTAAAAAAGCAGTAAAAGAAGCAAAACTTAAACTTCAAGCTAAGTTAGATAAAAAAGCTAAAGAGAAAAAAGTTGCTAAGAAGAAAAAAGCAAATAGAAAAGCTAAGAAAGAAGATTAGTATTTAAGAGAAGTTTTACAACTTCTCTTTTATATATACATTAGTTGAGAGAGTAAGATTATAACTACTACGAAACTAAATGGAAATAGATGACTTTTAAATACCCATGGGTTGATACTAAAAAACTTCTGATTTACACCTCTTAAACCCAACCATGAAGCCATAAAAGCTTTTATACTCAACATAATCTGAAAACTACTTAATCCATCCTCTTTTATCTCACCAAAAACTTGGGTAATCATATAAAGACCAGTAGCAACTGCCACCATTAAAGCATAAGGGACAAGCTTTCTAACATGCATCATAATCGCTTCTCTAGCAATTTTATATTCCTCTTCACTAAGAGTTTGTTTCATTTTTGAGAGAAATAAAATATCTACAAATAAGAAACCACCATAGATGAAAACTGAAAAGATATGAATTGTGTGAATTATAGTATAAGTGATAATAGAACCTTTTTTTTGATAATATAATACCAATCCCCACTAAAAAGTAAATACTCAAACGACTAGATTGTATTATAGTACAAGGCGAAATTCCGTAGGGGCTACTAGTAGCCTCAAGGATTTTCCAAAAATACTAGCCAATGGCATTTTACACACGAACGAAGCAATATGATGCAATCTAGTCGCCCTACGGGTAAAAGATAAGCTATCATCTACTTCGTTAAAGCTTATTGGATTAACCAGTTAGTCCTGCAAAGCTTTGCCTTATAGCTAATAGCTTATCTTTTATTTGAGTGTTCACTTTTTAGTGGGGATTGGTATAATAACATAAATTTAAGAAAAGGTGTTAAATTGTAATATAAATATAGTAAAGTACAAAATTAATATTTGGAGAGTGCATGAAGAAAAAAGAGATAGATAAAATACCTGCTAGGTTAGATTTTATCCAAAGTTCAACTGGTTTGATTTTAGCTGTGTTTATTATGGGGCATATTTTATTTGAAGCGTCGATTCTTATCTCAAATGAGATGATGTATAGAGTTACAATTATGTTTGAGGGTTATTACTTTTTTGGAGAAACATATCCTGGAATCATCTCATTTTTAGCTGGGGCAATTTCAATTATTTTTATCACTCATGCTGGTGTAGCTTTGAGAAAGTTTCCATCAGATTATAGAAAATATAAAATTATGAAAAATCATATAACAACTATGAAACATGAAGATACATCTTTATGGATGCTTCAAGTGATTACTGGCTTTATTATGTTCTTTATCGGTTCTGTACATCTCTACATCATGATGACACAACCTGCAAATATTGGACCTTTCGCTTCAGCTTCTAGAATCGTAGATGAGTTTATGGGTCCACTTTATCTTATTCTTCTTGTCTCAGTAGTTTCTCATGCTTTTGTAGGTCTTTACCGTTTAGCTTTAAAATGGGGATTTATGGAGGGGAAAAATACAAAAATTTCTCGTAAAACATTTAAAATTATTATGAAAACAATGATAGTTTTATATATCATTATAGGATTAGCATCTTTAGTGAAATATACATATATTGGGATGAATAATGATTTTAGTGATGGTGTTAGGTATAAATCTGAAACGATAAATTTAAAACAACATTAGGTTTATGCAGTTAATGGGAGATTGAAATGAAAAAACTACCCTTAGGGATAACAACTTTTGCAGATATAAGAGATAAAAAAGAGAACTATCTTTATGTAGATAAAACAGATATTGCTTTAAAACTCATAGAGGGTGGGCGTTACTATTTTTTATCTCGCCCAAGAAGATTTGGGAAATCACTTTTTTTAGATACTTTGAGTGATATTTTTAAGGGGAAAAAAGAGCTTTTTGAGGGTTTGTATATTTATGATAAGTGGGATTGGGAGGAGAGTTATCCTATAATTA
>JAYEKJ010000114.1:0-2176 GCA_034660975.1 Campylobacterota bacterium | reverse complement strand
AATCAATATTAAATATAGAGATACTATCATTATTTTCATCCAACTCTTCTAACTCAAAATCAAGTGCTTGACAAGCATCACACAACTCTGCACCAAACTTTAGTACAATAGAGTTTCCTTTTGCTAATTCTTCTGCTAGTAAAATATTAAAATTTTCCTCTTCAATTTCAAAAAATGCCATCGCTATTATCCCCTTTTATCTGTTTTCACCAAGAATAATATCAAAAAATTGTATAATCCATTAATAATTTACAGATTATAAAATAGGATTTATTTTGCACAATAGGAATATTAAAAAAGTTGGTGTTATTTTAAGACCATCTACCCCAGAACTTAAAAATAGTTTTTTTCAACTCAAAGAGATTTTTTTAAATCATGAAATTGATGTTTATATAGATAGCATTAGTGCTGGAATGATTGATGTTATGGGGATGGAGTTTGATTTACTTTGTAAACAATGCGATATTTTAGTAACACTTGGTGGTGATGGTACCCTCATATCTGTTGTTAGAAGAAGTTTCAAGTATGATATACCTGTACTTGGTGTTTACGCCGGTAACTTGGGCTTTTTAGCAGATGTCAGCATGGATGAACTTGATCAATTTGTTAGTAAATTAGCACTTGGACAATGTCGTATTGATGAAAGGTCGGTGCTTGAGGCAAAGATTATTCAAAATGGGGAGGAGTTGATTATCCATGCTTTTAATGATATTGTTTTAACAAGACCATCTATCTCTAACATGATACATATAGAAACATTGATAGATGGAAAATCTTTTAATACCTACTATGGGGATGGTGTAATTGTATCAACTCCAACTGGTTCAACAGCTTACAATCTTTCAGCTGGTGGTCCTGTACTTTTTCCATTAACTCATGTTTTTACACTTACACCAATATGCCCACATTCACTTACACAAAGACCTGTTGTACTTCCAGGGAAATTTTCTATCGAGATGAAAACACCTAAAAATCCGGCTCTTATGATAATAGATGGTCAAGATATGCATAAACTTGCTTTTGGGGAGAGTGTTCATATAGAACTAGCTTCAAAAACTGCGAAACTTGTACATAGAGAAGAGTTTAATTATTTTGATGTGTTAAAAGAGAAACTTAGCTGGGGAGAATAGATTAAACCTAAATTATGCAATAGAGAATTAAAAATTTAATCTATCATTGCAATCAAGGCACATTTATTACAAGCATAGGTAAATTTTGTAAATTCCTATTGCATAATTCGGGTTAAAAAAACAAGAGAGATTTTCTCTCTTGTTTTCTACTAAAAAATTGTATTAGAACTAAACTGATAACTCGCAGTGAAATTCCAATTATCTGATTGAGAATCAAGTGATAAAACTTTAAATTTCACATATCCATCTTCAGTTTTTACAACATATACATGATTTAATTGAAGTGATTCTAAGGCATCTCCATACGGATGCCATGCTGTTGTATTAACAGAAGTTATACTATCTAAAGAGACATCTCCAAAAGATTGAATATATACATAAGTTTGTGTGATATCATATAAACCATTAGAGTACCAAAGTCCACTACCATACTCTTCACCATCAACATAATAACCTGTTGGCGACCAAGTTGTCGTATAACCATCTACACCTGTACCTTTAGCAGAAAAATCAACTCCATTATAATGATCAATTACAAGTTGCTCTACCGTGCTAATATCTTGTGATGCATTACTACCATCAACTTCAGCAGAGAGTGCATAAAAATAGATTTTAGAACTATTGTACTCACCATTTGTTGGTAAAACACCCCTACTCTCTAAGTAAGTCATTTTAAAATCACTAAAATAACCACTAGCTGTATTTGTTTGAACTAATGCTACATTATAAATCATCCCATCTGTTATATCAGTATCTAAGTCAACTGCACTACTCCATGAACCTGTAGTTGATTTTGTTAGAATTACTGATTTTTCAGTATCATTATTTACAAGAAGTGTTAAATCTCCCGAAGCATCACTATGTAGTTTTATACTATGAATAACTTCACCAACTGTACCTGTATATATCGGTGTTGTCTCACCAAAATCTGTTGAGAACAGAACTTGTGGATTCCCTAAACTATCATCTTTTACATAAGCTAAATAGATATTATTATTTGAATCCATTGCTGAATCAAAATGATTAGTTCTATGGTTTGCACGAAC
>JAYEKJ010000113.1:0-10945 GCA_034660975.1 Campylobacterota bacterium | reverse complement strand
AAGACCAACCTTAGCTTCACCCCAACTCTCTTCACCCTCTTCACTTTTATACCAACTCCATATAAGCATATTTTCTAGTAAAACAAGTAGTTTCTCGATTGCTACTCTTTTATCTTTTTCAAACAGACTAGTTGTGTATAAAGTGTTGTCACTCATAAGGTTTCTTATCACAAAATGGTTAAACATATTTATATTAAAACTTCTTGGGTCTAGTGCTACGGACGAGATTTTATTGTTAAAAATATTTTGACCAAAATGGGTCCAAATAACACTAAAACCTAAAGGGTCAATATCTAAATTTTTCTCTAAACTAGAATCATATTTTGTGAAAATATTTTCAAACTTCATATTTATCATTTTACTAATCTCCTTAACTCTTCAAAAATCCGAACCATTGCCAAAGTATCCATAGTATCCCCACCATTTTTTGATAGACCCATTATATACCTCTTGTAAAATTAATCAATTTATCTATCTCATTTTTTAAATGACAATTTTCTTGATTTTTATAACATGCTACATTCTCATCTGAGAGTGAAATAAAATCACCACAATCAATAGAACACCACTTAATCCATCTCCAATCTCTCTGAAATAACTCTATATCATTATCTTTTATCAGCCCTTTGAGTTCATCACTCAAATCAATTATTTTGTAATTTTCATCATCTAACTCATACGATACCAAGCCTATATGAAAATGTAGAGTTGCCACCTCTAGCTTTAATAAAATAGAATCACTTAACTTGAAAAAATTTCCTACAGATTCTACTTTTTGTAAACCTTTGAGATTCTTTTCATTATTGTAAAACCAGTTTGAGCATCTACTCTCATTTTGTATATGCTCTTTTTTATTTACAAGCATACTATTTACTAACTCTAAACCATGAGTAGTTGTAATATAGTTTTCAAGGTTTCTAAATAGCTCATGAAGAGTTGTACCTAAAATTTTATGTACACTATTTTTCATTTCAAAAATCTCATCTAAAAACTCTATGTTGTTCTCTTGTTTTAAAAAGTCTTTCATATTAAGCACCCTGCTCTCATATTTATTTGTAATTTTTTGAACTATACTTTTATAGTTCTCTAAAGCTTCATTTAGGTTAGTTATGTTTTTAACCTCTTTTTGACTTGCATCTATCCAGTTTAATATATCTTTATCAAAAGTGATATTTCTCACATCTTTCACACAATCAATATAGTTACCATCTTTGTCTTTATCGCAAATACTACCATCCCAAGGTTTTTTAGAGTATTTTGTTAGGTAATAGATAAGCACTTTTTGTTTATTATTTTTGTCCGATTCTTTTTTTAAGTAGTTATAATAATCATATATTTGTTTTTTTAAATCCCCAGAATCAACTTTCATCTCAATACCGATAAAATATTTATCACTCTTAATAGTAAAATCTATCCGTCTGTTATTATCAGTTTGCTCTTCTGCTTGTACCTCAAAAATCTCTCCAAAATCTGATATTTTTAAAACAGTTTTTATAAATAGTTTTAAAAACAGATCTCCTTGGTAATGCACCCCTTCGGGATTGATAAGTGAATATATCACATTTGAGTGCATACCCACTTCAAGGTTCTCTTTTCTTACAACATTTACCATATTGTAATCATTTAAACCTCTCATTTTTTGTTTAGCTTGTTGGGCTTTGAACTCTTTTATGGTTTTAAAAAAATTATGATAATTGTTTTTTTCCATACTAAATTTCTGCACTTAAATCTATGTTATATATTTTTACAAGCTCTTTTAGTTTTTTTAATATCACTTCATGTTTATTTGCAATTGTTTGTGTCTTTTTTTCATCAAAAGCAGATTCAAAAAAATTATTATCCATAAGTTTGCGATTCACACTTGCATTAATAGAATCCCATTTGAATGTTTGATGGTTTTGTTTATCTGTTTTTTTTACAACCTCTTTCATCTCATTTTCACTCATAATATCCACATTGCGAAACTGAACCCAGATAGATTTTATGTTGAAATATGGGTATCTATCGTATCTTAACTGTATAATGACATCATTAGAGAGTTTAAAGTTAATATAGTGCTGGTATTTGGCAAGTTTTAAAACTTCGCCAGATTCAAACTCAGGAATATTTTTTTGGATATAGGTAATAATCTGTTTAGATATATTGCTAATATGCTCAAACATCAAACTTTCAAAATTATCAGAAATATCATCTGCAATATTTTGATTATCACGACTCTCTTTTAAAAATGTCTCTATCATTGTGATTTGAGAAACTGTTAACAAATCTTCTCTATTTTTTAAAAAGTATATATTTTGAGCAAGTTCCCAATTATCAATATCATCTTTTAAAAATGATTTTATTACACTCTTCTTATCCATTATTATCCTCGTCTTTTTGAAAATTCTGTTTTATAAACTCTATAAAATCAGATAAAAAATATCTGAACTTTTCAGATTCACACTCTTTGTAACATCTAAGTAAAAAATTATCTGCAAATTCATAAAAAGAGATTACTCTAAATTCATTAGAATCTATTTTTTGTTGAAGTTCATCTTTCTTTGTATCACTACTAAAATATGTGGGCAAATCTTTTGTTTTATTGAGATATATTGTAAATAATTTGTTTTTAAAATTCTCATTATTCTCAAAATGCTTTATATAATCATTTATCTGATCGAGTTGATCCTCTGCATAGGGTTTATTTTCTATAATGATTGCAAAATCATCATTTTTCAAAAGAATATCTATCCGTCTATTCTCTTTTGTAGAGTACTCTTTATAAACTTCAAACGATTTATTTGAAAGGTTTTGTAGCTTTTTGTTACCAAACATATCTATAAAAATATTTAAAAATAGAGAATCTTGACCATGCTCTGCATTTGAGTCCAGAAGTATCGCTATAATATTTGATAATCCCAACTCATCTATTTGTATAAAATCAAACACACTAAAATCACTAGATAACTTTTTATCAGATTCTTTTTTAAATAGTTGAAACAACTGATCCCTATACTTTAGTTTATCAAAAAATGTGTCAAGTTTTTTATAATATTTATCTTGAGTATCTCTATGTAAAGAGTGATAATCTTTAAAAAATGATTCTAGCTGAGTAATATAGTTATCTTGTGTCATTATCTACCTTAATTATTTATAGTTGTTACTTTCTTTGTATAACAGTTTTATATCTTAATACTTATAGAACCAACTCCACCTGAAGTTTTTTTAACCTCTACCTGTAAACCTATCGTATTTTTCAAAGCCTCAACATGGGAGATGATTCCTATCATTTTTCCACTATCTTGAAGTTTAGATAAAGTGCTAAGAGCATCATTGAGGGTCTTAGAATCAAGTGTTCCAAACCCCTCATCTAAAAATAGGGAATCGATACTTACTTTTGAACTAACCATATCACTAAGCCCTAAAGCAAGTGCTAAACTTACTAAAAAACCCTCCCCACCTGAGAGTGAGTTAACCGAGCGTTTTGTATCACCTAAGTAGGTATCTACCACTAAAATCTCTAAATCTTTAGCTTTATCTTTAACTAAAAAGTATCTTTCATTGAGTGTTTTGAGATGTTTATTTGCTAATGATAAAAGATGTCCTAATGTAAGATTTTGAGCAAATTTTTTAAACTTTTTACCATCAGCATTTCCGATAAAATCATTTAATATCTCATACGGTTTTATCTGTTTTTGTTTACTCTCTATCTCATCAAAATATTTTTTAGATGATTCTTGTTTTAGTTTATTCTCTTTGAGTTTTTGGGTTATTTCTCCATAGTTACGGTTTAGAATCTCTAGTTTTTCTTTTAACTCATCAGATGTTTTTAAAAGTTTCTCTTTATCTAGCAGATCATATTTTTCATCTAAAGATTCTAACACTTTAGTTTTATCACTTAGCATCTGCGTAAACTCTGAAACTTTCTCTTTTGTAGATTCTAACTCTGTTTGGTTCTTTTGATTCTTGCTTTTTTGATTTTGAAGTTTTTTATCTAAAGTATCTCTCTTAATCTCCAACTCTTTTTTCTCTTTTTTTGTATCTTTTGAACCATAAAGTTTTGCTCTATCTATTGATAACTTTTGGTTTTCACCTTGAGTCAGTTCTAGTCTCTTTGATTCATCTTTATTTTGTTGGCTATTAGTTAGTTTTTGATTCTTTATAATCTCTAAGTTATTCTCAAGGGAAACTAACTCTTTTACAAAATCATCAAGCTTTATTTTATGCCTGACATATAGTTCAAACCTAGTTTCTAAATCATTTTTAATTTTTACTAAATCATCTTCAACACTAAAATGATAAGTTTTAAAATAACTATCTAAATCTAAAAGCACCTGCTCTAGCTCAACTTCTCTAGCCTTTAAATTTTCATCTATCGATTCTACTTTTGTACGGTTTTTTATCAAAATAGGTTCAAGTAAAGAGAGAGTTTTTTCACACTCTTTTATATCGATAGAGAGTTTGCTTTGCTCTATCAATATATCAGATTCTATGTTCGATAGACCACTATCCTCTTTATATGGATGGCTAAAAGAACCACATAAGGGACAAGCTTCATCATCTTTTAACTCAACCCTATCCTCTTCATATCTTAAAACAATCGTTTTAGATTTTAGATACTCTGATTTTTCTTTATAAATCTCTAGCTCTTTAGTTTTCCCGTTTAGTTTTCTTGTAGATTCCTCTATCTCTTTTTCTAAACCTGATTTTGTTTTAGAATCTTTATCTTGTAGAGTTTTTAATTTCAAATAATTATCAATTCTTAAACTTAAAACTTTAAAATCATTTAACAAAGGTTCATCAACGCTATTCTTTTTCAAATAATTTGTAGAATCTTCATTTTGCTCTTTTAATTTTTTTATATTTTCTAGTTTTATTTTTTCAGAAACTTCTATCTCTTCATCTTTTTTTATCAATTGTGATATAGTTTTACTGATAATCTGTTCGTTTTTTTCACCTGCTGATAATTTCAAATCTAGTACAACAACATCATCAATAATTTTCAACTCTTGTTTATACTCTTTAATAAACTCCTCATTTATCTTTCGCCCATTATCTAGCTCTTTTGATATAGTTTTTTTCTCATCTTCTAACTCTTTATACCTTGTTTTAGAATCTAGCACCACCTTTGAGAATTTTTCAATATCTACAAGAAGAGTCTCTTTCTTATCTATCTCTTGGAGGGTTTTTTCATTATCTTTTTGCTCTTTTGATAATTTTTCACTCTCTTTTTTCAACTCTTTTGATTCTTTTTCATACCCTTTTAACTCATCAGAATCTAAAACACTTATCTCCCCTACTTTTAGTTTTATATCATCTATCTCTTTCTTTTTAGCCTTATAAACCTCAAAAGTTTTTATCCCTATTTGAGCATAAATCCCAGTACCTGTCATCTTCTCTAACAAGTCAGCTCTCTCATTTACAGAAGCTTTTAAAAAAGCATCAAAATTTCCTTGAGAGAGAAGCATAGATTTTTGAAACTGAGAAAAATCAAGACCTGTTATCTCTTGAACCATTTTCGGAATCAAAGATATTTTTGTCTCTATTATCTCAAACTCACCACTCTCCTCATCAAATTTTGCAATCTCCATTTTAGGGGCTTTTGCAAGTTCCCCACTCACTTTTTTATAGGCTCTTTGGATACTCCATGAGTTTCTATATTTTATATTTTTCACCTCATACTCTAAGGTGATATTTGCCTCAGCTGTATGTTTTGTTAAAACTGCTCTTGCATCTTTTAATCTTGGTGTTTGATTATACAAGACACAACAAATAGCATCTAAAATCGTACTTTTTCCTGCTCCCGTATCACCAGTTATGAGAAAAAGGGAGTTATCAAAGTTTGCTTTAAAGTCTATGCTGTTTTCACCCTTTAAGGAGTTGATATTTTTTAGTATAAGTTTATGAATCTTCATTTGTCATCTCCGAAATCTCTTTAAAACAATCGATAAGTTCAGCTCTAAGTTCATCATCCAACAGCTCGCTATTCTCATCGCATTTTGTCTCAAACGCTTTGAGTGGAGTTATATCATCAAGTGACTCTAGCTCCATATCAGTTCTCGATTCTCTGTCTCTATTTTGAGAATTTATTTGCAACACCTCTATATCTAAATCTTTCACTTTTTCATATATCAAAGAGTGGATTTCACTCGTTACATACTCATTTTCTATGGTGATTTCCACTAAGGGGGTAAGTGTTTCATCTTCAATATTTGAGAGTTTATGAAGTACATCTTCTAAAGAGCCTTTGATATGAAAAAGCTCTCTAAATCTTGGAATAATTATCTCACTCAGCTCTAAAGTATTGTTAGAAGTATCTAAAATAATCACTTTTTTATCATCAGCTATCTCACTAAATGATAAACAGATTGGAGAACCACTATATCTGATAAAATCATTCGAAGCTACTCTTTGAAAACGGTGAAGATGCCCTAATGCCACATAATCAAAACCATCAAATACAGAACTGTTTAAACTTTGAAGTTTTCCTATATAGATATCTTGCTCACTATCACTCGTTGAACTTCCCATAACTGTTAGATGCCCCATAGCGATAATAGGCACTTTATCTGAGATAGAGCTAGCTAGTTCTAAAATATCTTTATAATAGTGTTTGATTCCATCTTTTAGTTGAGATTCTACATCTGAGGAGCTTTGATTCGATAAACTTTTACGAACCACAGAATCTCTTAAAAACGCAACAGCACAAACGATAGCAGATAAGTTATTATCTTTGTCTTTTATCTTTATAATAAGGTTCTCTTTATCCTCCATAGATTCTTTCTCACCGGAGATTACAGATATATTTAAAACCTCCAAAAGCTCTTTAGGTGCATCAAGGGTAGAGATTCCATCATGGTTTCCACCGGTGATAATGATTTTTTTACAGTTAGTTGTTTGGAGTGAAGTTAAAAAATTATAGTATGTTTTTAAAGCGGATGAGGATGGGTTTGCAAGATCAAAAATATCACCTGCAACAAGTAAAACCTCTATATCTTGCTCAATTATTGTATCTTTTAACCAAGATAAAAACATCTCATGTTCAACTTGTCGTGAAAAATTTTTAAAAACCTGACCAATATGCCAATCTGATGTGTGTAGTATTTTCATTTATAATATTCCTGATAAACTTTTATGTTTTGTAGTGAAATAAAAATGCTCTAAATTTATTTTAATAATGGACATTATAACAAATATTTATTCATATTATTATTCTTTTGTTTCGCTATAGTACCCAATATTAAAAACGGAGAATATTATGAAAAAACAAATAATTTTAAGTATGGTAGCCCTAGGGACATTAAGTTCAGTAAATGGTGCAGACAATTTACAAACAATGTTTAGTGAGGGGAAAGTGAGTGGTCAGATAAGAGAGTTTAGTATCTCAAGAGGTGTAGAATATACAGATTCTACAAAAGATTACACAAGAGATGCAAACGCTTAAAGTTTGAGAGTGCTGAACTAAATGGAGTGAGTTTAGGAACTGCATTTTATACAACAAATGGATTTGCTAACGATTCAGATAAAACAGATTATACAGTAGTAGATCCAACTCTATTAGGTTCAAATAATGAGAATTATTCACTTCTAGGTGAAGCATATTTACAATACAAAAGAGGTAATACAGCTTTTAAAGCAGGTCGCCAGAAGTTAAATACACCAATGGCTGGTGCTGATGATGCAAGGATGTTACCAAATCTTTTTGAAGCGTATCTGTTAAGTAATAGTGATATAAAAGATACAACTTTAATTGCAGCTCATGTTACAGGTTTTGCACAAGGGATATTTGGTCGTGCTTATAATGGAGGAATTTTATCTGCAACAGGAGGTTACTCAGCAGTAGATTCAAGAGATCAAGTGGGTAGCTTTGAGAATATGGGTACTTACGCAATTGGGCAAAAAACTGACGGTGTTTCTATTGTAGCTGCTGTATATACAGGTGTGGAAAATCTTAAAATCCAACTATGGGATTACTACGCTCATGATATTTTAAATGCAGTATATGGACAAGTTGATTTTAAATGGAACTGCCTTGTAAGTGATCGTGTAAAACCTTTTGTTTCTGCACAAGTGATAAAAGAGAGTGCAATCGGTGATAAACTTTTAGGCGATGTAGATGGGATGTACTGGGGAGCTAAGTTTGGTGCAAAAGTTGAGAATTTTACAGTGTACGCGGCATACTCAGCAACAAGTGAAAATGATGCAACAGATGCCCCAACAGCAAATGCGATTATCTCTCCATGGGGTGGAATGCCAGCATTTACACAAGGGATGGTAACTCGTCATGTTTTCTTAGCAGGAACAAAAGCTTCAAAAGTTGCAGCTTCTTATAATTTTAAAGCCTTTGGTCCAGATTTAAGTACAACTTTTTATTATGCAAACTACTCAATGGCTGAGAACAATGGTTACACTTATGGTGATGCAGCTGAAGCTGGTTTTGACTTTATTTATAAACCAGAAGCAGTTAAAGGTTTAAATTTGCGTTTAAGAGGAAACTTTGCTGATGACTTTAATGTTGCTGATGTAACTGGAGATACGGTAGGTTGGAGTGAGTATAGATTCATTGCTAACTATAGTTTTTAGGAGATTGGATAGATGAAAAACTTATCTATAAAGTTAAGAGTACAATTAATAATACTCTTAACAATACTTGTTGTCTCAACTATTTTAATAGTTGAATCGATATTTAGTATTCAGACAACTACAGAAGAAAATATACTAAAGTACAAAGAAGAAGCGTATGCAAATAAGCAAAAAGAACTAAAAAATTATACATCGATTGCTATTAAGTCTGTTGAATCTTTTTATAAAAGAACTTCAAAAGTTAAAATAGAAGATGAGGTGCAAGATTCTTTAACACAACAAACTAACTTTTTATTTAACATTATCAATAAAGAGTATGAAAAAAATGTTGCAACAATGAGTAAAACAGAGTTACAAAACCATATAAAGTCTGTTGTAAAATCAGCAAAATATGGAAAAAATGGCTATTTTTGGATTAATGATAGAGAACCTAGAATGGTGATGCACCCAGCTAAACCTTCATTAGATGGGAAAGACTTGTCACAATTTAAAGACCCAAATGGTGTATATCTTTTTAATGAGATGATAAAAGTCACAAAAACAGCAGACTCAGGAATTGTAAAATACGCATGGGCAAAACCAGGTTACGATACCCCACAATCAAAAATCTCTTTTGTAAAAGTATTCAAACCTTTTGATTGGATTATTGGTACAGGTGCTTATGTAGAAGATGTAACAAAACATATACAAAAAGAGGCATTAAGAACTGCTACAGAGATGAGATTTGGTAAAAGTGGTTATTTTTGGATAAATGACACGCAACCAAAGATGATTATGCATCCAGTAAAACCCACTCTTAATGGAAAAGATTTATCTGCAGTAAAAGATCCAAATGGCGTATATCTTTTTAATGAGATGGCTAAAATAGCTAAAAAAGATGGTTCTGGATATGTACACTATGCATGGGCAAAACCAGGGTATGATACACCACAAGCAAAAATCTCTTATGTTGAGCTATTTGAACCATGGGGTTGGGTGATTGGTACTGGTGAGTATATAGATAATATAGAAGCAAAGATTAAGGCAATGGAAGAAAACGCTTCAGAGCAGATTCAAATTTTGATAATTAAGATTATTGTTACAGCTATTATCATTGCAGTTCTTTTATCTTTGTTGGCAACATACTTAGCAAACTCTAGTATCTCTAAACCGTTAGATAAGTTTAAATCTAAAATATTAATAATCTCTAAAAATAATGATTTAACACAAAGGGTAGATAAAGATGCTCCTTTAGAGATTAGGCAGATAGCAGAAAGTTTTAATGTTCTTATGGATGATTTAGAGGAGCTAATATCTACAGCTAAAACTTCTTCAAGTGAAAATGCCTCTATATCTTATGAACTCTCAACAACCTCACTAAGTGTTGGTAAAAATGTAGAGGGTTCTGTTCGTTTAGTAGAGAATGTAAACAAGCAAGCTGTCGCAATTCAAAGTGAGATAGTAAATGTTGTAGCTGAAGCACAGACTAGTAAAGAGAACATGTTACAAGCAAATGAAAATTTAGAGTTAGCTAAAAATGAGATTAACTCTTTAGCTTCAGCTGTTCACAACAGTTCAGAGACTGAAGCTGAACTTTCTCAAAATATGGAATCACTCTCAAAAGATGCGAGTGAAGTTAAAAATATATTGACTGTAATATCAGATATAGCAGAGCAAACTAATCTATTAGCACTTAATGCTGCTATTGAAGCAGCAAGAGCTGGTGAGCATGGTCGTGGTTTTGCAGTTGTAGCAGATGAGGTTCGTAAACTTGCAGAGAGAACACAAAAATCTTTATCTGAAATAAATGCAACCATCAATGTCGTTGTTCAATCAATTGGAGATGCTTCAACACAGATGAGTGAGAACTCTCAGCAAGTCCAAGAGTTAGCAGATTTAGCTCAAAATGTAGAGCAAAGAATTAATGAAACTGTTGCTATTATGGATAATGCTTCTACATCTAGCGATAAAGCAGTAGATGATTTTGAGAAAACTTCAAAAAATGTAGATGTTATTGTAAGTAGTATCAATGAGGTAAATACACTCTCATCAGTAAATGGTAAAAGTGTTGAAGAGATAGCAAGTGCGAGTAAACATCTAAATAATCTTACATGCGAACTAAATGATAAACTTGAATTGTTTCATACTTAATATATAAACAACAAAGATAAGGAATTCCCCTTATCTTTTAGGTAAATCAGATAAAGAATAAAACATAATAGAAAATATTAAATGAATGATAAATTTATTTTTGAAGTTCATATTTAAGGGATTGTGTAAGTGGTGGGTCCTATGTGACTCGAACACATGACCACTCCGTTATGAGCGGAGGGCTCTAACCAACTGAGCTAAAGACCCACTAAAACAAGCTTTCGCTTTGTAGGGTCGAATTATAATCAAGTAC
>JAYEKJ010000112.1:0-10998 GCA_034660975.1 Campylobacterota bacterium | reverse complement strand
AAAAAATGAGTTATAGTTTTAAAACTTCGGCTTGTAGAAAAGATACAAATGCTGAAAAATATACTTTAAGAAAAGAGCTATTTGGAACTGAAGATGTAGAACCTGTTTGGGTGGCTGATATGGATATTGATACTCCTGATTTTGTTTTAGAATCTGTAAAAAAGAGATTAGAACATCCTATTATTGGTTACGAAGAGGTTCCAGATTCTGCATTTCTTTCTCAGATTGAATGGATGAGAGAGAATCATGGAATGGAGTTTGAACTTGAAGATATGCTTTATTCTCACTCCGTTGTTGCGAGTATAAGTGTGGCGATAGAGGCTTTTAGTGAGCTTAGTGATAAGGTGATTGTTCAAACTCCAGTTTATCCACCTTTTTTTCATAGTGTGATGAAAAGTAAAAGAAAGCTTTTAAAGAATCCATTAAAACAAGAAGAATCTGGAAAATATAGTTTTGATATAGAGGACTTGAAATCTAAAATAGATGAAAATACAAAACTTTTGCTTTTATGTTCTCCACATAATCCAGTTGGAAGGGTTTGGAGTAGGGGTGAGTTAGAACAGATTTTGGAGATTTGTTTGAAACATAATATTGTGGTTTTTGCAGATGAGATCCATTCAGATTTAGTCTATAAACCAAACAAACATATCCCATTTAGTTCACTTTCGCAAGAGGCTAGAGATATTACAGTTACAGCTATAGGGGTTGGAAAAACATTTAATATGGCTGGATTTGCTATGAGTACAGTGGCAATTCCAAATAAGAATCTTAGAAAAAAGTTTAAAGAGGTTTATGAGAGAATCCATTTTGCACAAGGGAGTTCCCTTTCCCATGTTGCTTTTGAAACAGCTTACTCTCATGGGAAAGAGTGGTTAGAAGATTTAAAAACTCATCTTTATAAAAATTTTAAGACAATAGAGAATCTTTGTGAAAAATATCCAAATCTTATTAAAGTTACACCTATTGAAGCTACATATTTGGCTTGGTTTGATTGTCGAGGGATGGGACTTAAAGATAGAGCCTTGAGAGATTTTTTTGTAGATGAAGCGAAACTTGGCTTAAATGCTGGAATCAGTTTTGGTAGGGAGGGGAGTGGCTTTATGAGGTTGAATTTTGCTATATCCTCTGCTAAAATGTCAGAAGTGATTCTAAGATTAGAAAACGGACTAAAAAATAGGAAATAAATTTGAATGGATTTGATTGGAATGAGTATAAAGAGTTTAAAAAGCATAGTACAAAAGAGGATAGGCTTCAAATAGCGATAGATTTTATAAAAAGCTATTACAACATGCATAGTCCATCTGCTATATTTAAGATGCTAGTGCATGATGATATAGGTAAAATGATGCTAGATAAAAGAGATATTAGCACAGCAGAGGGTTTAGAAAACTTTATGTTTTTGTCATAACAGTGTCTTTAGATAAGATAGTTTCCTTTTTAGATGAACATCATGTATTAAGTCTCGCTACATCAGATGCAAATGAGCTTAGCGTATGTAGTCTTTTTTATATATTCTCACAAGATGAGCTCTCTTTTGTAGTTGCTAGTAGTGATGAAACTCTACATATAAATCATATAAAAAAGAACAAATATATAGCTGGAAATATAGTTTTAGAAACAAAAAGTGTAGGGAAGATACAGGGTGTTCAGTTTCGTGGTGAGTTTTTAGAACTCGTTGATAAAAAACTTAGTAATTTATATTTTAAGGCTTTTCCTTACTCTAAAATATTAAAACCAAAACTCTGGAGAATAAAAGTCAATTATTTTAAAATGACAGATAATAGACTTGGTTTTGGAAAAAAAATTATTTGGGAAGATTCTTCTCTTTAAACATAGTACACTCTGTTCCACTGCTTTGAAAAACAACTTGTGAAGGTATTTGTGGAGATTTAAATCCATAAGCCTTACAGCCGTGTGGTTGCTTGGGTTTCCAAGTTACAAAATAATACTCACATCTTCTACAATTAATTCTTTTCATAAATCTCTCTTTTTAAGTATGAAATACTACCATATTAGATAAAATAAGCGAATTAAATTTTAAAATATATTAAACTCGAATTATGTAATAGAGAATTAAAAATTCAATCTATCATTGTAATCAAGGCTCATTCATTAAAAATTTGCACCACCAAAAGGAAGCTTAAAAATTTTTACTAAACATCCCTTGATTACAAGCATAGGTGAATTTTACGAGGTGCCCTTGGGGTATAAATTCTTATTGCATAATTCGGGTTGAATAATAAAAGGATAATAATGGATAAAATATTATTAATGTTACAGCTCCAAGCTCAATTAAATGATGCTACAAATGGTGAAGATTGGACAAAAGGTATTACTAAAAACGGCAAAATTATTAATTGGAACCGTTGTATATATATGGAGTGTGCAGAGATGATTGATTCTTTTCCATGGAAGCATTGGAAAAGTATAAATCAAGAGCCGGATTGGGATAATCTACAGATTGAGGTTGTTGATGTTTGGCACTTTATTATCTCTTTAGCGATAGAAAATTATTCTAAAGAGCTAAAGGGTGGTATAGAAGATTTAGCACTTAATATTTCACTTTTAGAATCTTTTAGTAAAATTGATACTATTAATCCACTTTTTGCTTCACAAAATGAGGTGATAGATAAAGTTGAGAATATAATGAGACTTTCACTTAATAAAGATAATTTAGAGCTAGATGAGTTACTAAGTGAGTTTTTTGATTTAGTGATTATGAGTGGATTAGATTTGCAAACTCTGTATAGATTATATGTTGGTAAAAATATTTTAAATCAATTTCGTCAAGATAATGGTTATAAAGATGGCACATATATAAAAGTTTGGAATGGTGAAGAGGATAATGTTATTATGAAAAGAATTTGGGAAAAAGATTCTAATATTAAACCTGATATTCTTTTTAAAGAGTTAACTAAATTGTACCTCTCTTTAAACAAGAGCTAATATTTGAGTGCTATTTTAGAAGTTAAAAATTTATCTTTTGCTTACACAAAAGATAAATTACTTTTTGATAATTTTTCAATTAGCCTTAAAAAAGGGGAAGTAAAAGCGATAGTTGGAGAGAGTGGAGTAGGGAAAAGTACACTTTTTGAGCTGATATTAAAAAATTTAAAACCACATTCTGGTAGTTTAAAAAGTGCCAGATGCTCCCAAGTTTTTCAAGACCCATACAGCTCATTTCATCCAAGTTATACATTGTTAAATCAGATAAACGATGTAAGCTCTTTAGATGATTTAGATATTATTTTAGAATCTATTAATTTAGATTATGATTTACTTTTAAAACTTCCTCATGAACTCTCTGGTGGACAGCTTCAGCGTGCTTCTATCCTTCGTGCAATACTTATGAAGCCTGATCTGTTATTGCTAGATGAACCAACATCAGCACTTGATAATGTGATTCAATTAGAGGTTATGAAAATGTTGATGAAAAATTTGGATAAGATGGGGATGCTTCTCATAACACACGACATGGAGCTAGCTTCATGGTGTGCAGATGAGATTATAAGGATTTAGTTATTTATAAAATCTAATGCTTTTGATAAAACTTTTGGGTCAAAGTTAAACTCAGCCATTAGAGGAAGTAACTCTTCTGGTATCTCTTGAGCGATATTACCCTTAGTATCAATAAGTGTATTTACAATATGATTTGCTACACATAGTTTTCTTAACTCTGTTGGTGCATCTTTAGGATAATCACTATATTCAATAATATCTACAATATCTGCTGAGAGTTTCCAATATCTTAGTATTTGGGAACTAATATTGGATGTTGTTGTATGAAGTATAGATTCTTCTGCATATTTTATATCAAAAGTTGTACATAACTCTATAAATCTATCATCCATATCTATTCTTACTAACTCTTTAGATATGAGGAGTTGACCTATATTTCCAAGGAGTGCTGTTGATGTAAGGAGAGACAAATCAGCAATAGAAATTTTTGAATACCATTTTAACATAAGAGATAATCTTTTCATTGAAATCTCTGAAAAAGTCTCTTCTGTTATATTATAAGCAGATAAATCTACTGAACCAAGGCAATCATAAACGCCACTCATTGCGAGAGCTTTAATCGCTCTTTTTCCAAATTTAGTAACAGCTTGATCTATTGTTTTTAAATCTACGGATCCATATATTGGGCTATTAGCAACTTTAAGAATATTAGCTGCTATTATTGGGTCTGTTTTAACAACTTTAATTAACTCCTTAACAGCTATCTCCTCATCATCACATATTTGCATAATTTGAAATATTGTGTTTGGTAGTGGTTGCAGGGTTTTTATAAACTCATTTATTTTTTTATGCTCAAGCATAATGTTAGCCGAGGAGTGAAACACTTTTACGATTGATAATAACTCTCTCTCTATAATTTTACCATTGAGTGGATTTTGTATTGCGTGGCTTATACCATTGTTTAATAGCTGTTTCGCACAAATAGTACTTATTTTATTAAAAATAGCAATGATAGGTAAATCGGGATAGTTCTCTTTACAGAAATCTATCACTTGATGGTTCTCTTTGTTAAGATTCATAATAACTATATCGTAAGGTTTCATATTTAATACGGTGTTGTTTTTATCCTCTGGACTATATTTTACTGATTTAGCATATTTTTTTAAAAAAGGGATAATTTTTTTTGCTCTTTGGATATTTTTATCCATATATAGAATAGATAATGTTTTAAGTTTATCTATTGGTTTTATATATGATGGTGTGATTTTTATCTTGTTTAGTAACTCTTGTGGTAAAGCGGGTAAAAGAGTCTCTTTTTTATCCATAAGAGTAGAGTATAGAATCATCTGATCTTTTACTTGTAATAGCCACTCTATTACACTATCATGAACAACCCCTTTAGTCTCTTTAAGCGAGCTAATAACAGTTTCTACTTTACAAACTAAGTCATATAATGGCATTAGCGATAGGTAAGCACTAGTAGCTTTATATGTATGAAAAAATCTAAAAAGTTCATCTAAACTATTTACTATGAACTTCTCATTTTCAAGTGCAAGAATATGTTCCTCTATATGTGGCAATTGGATATCTAGTTGCTCTTTAAAAATGTCATATACATCCCAGTCGTACTCTTCTTCCATTTTATAGCCTTTTAAGGTAGTTGATTATAGTTAAATAAAATTTTATATATTTTATTTAAAAAATAGTTTATTAGAGTTTAAACCAGCATGAAATTTACTAAAAGTTATATTTTAAAAAATGATTTAACTAGATAAAAGCCACTACCAGCCATAAAAATTGTTCCAAAAGCATTTAAAGATATATTTGCTAGTGCTAACATAATATGACCACCCTCAAGTAGTAAAAAGCTTTCTATTGCAAATGTTGAATATGTTGTCAAAGCCCCTAAAATCCCAGTTGATAGAAATGATTTTGTATGAAGTGAAAAGATTGTAGTGTACATAAAATATGCAATTAAAACACCCATTATAAAACTACCGATTAAATTTACTCCTAGCGTTCCAAATGGTAGTTCATGAGGAAGTTTTTGAGAGATTAGACTATTTAGATATGCTCTTAAAATAGCTCCAATAAAACCACCACTACCTATGGCTAGGATTGTTTGCCAACTCATCATCATACACCTTTTGCATTTTAACTTTTAGTTCTTTTAGCCAGTTTTCATCCCTCTTATCAGCTATAAACGAATCCATATATATCACTTTTATTTTACCTGGTTTATAATAAAATTTTTTTATATCATAATATTTTGCTGTTTGGATTAAAACAATAGGTTGAACTTTAAGTTGGTACTTATCAGCTACAACTTTTGCACCACTCTTAAATGGTAACATCCTACCATTTTTTGAACGAGTTCCCTCTGGAAACATAGTGATAACTCTTCCTTTGTTTAATCTATCTTTTGAGTTTTTTAAAAGTCGTATGAGTGATGTTTTGCTTTGTCTCTCTATGGGAATATCTTCTGGCATACTCATAGCTAGTCCAAAAAAAGGAACATCAAAAAGTTCTTTTTTTGCAACCCATGATAGATCTTTTTTAGATATTGTTTCCATTATCCCTATATCTAAATCACTTTGATGATTAATAAGATACATTTGAGCTGCAGGATCTTCCTCTCCCTCAATCTTCGTAGAGAAAAATATCCCTAAACGGATAATCCAAGATGAGATTTTACGAGCATAAGGTCTAGGTAGAATAGGGTAGAGTATAATTGATATAGTAAGGGATATAAAAATTATTGTTGTTGCAATAAACCAATTAATATGAGCAAATATCTTCATTTTTCACCCAACCAATTTTTTCATTATGAAGTTTTACTTTTGTAAAGTTTTTTATATTTCCCTCTTGAAGTAAATTATATTCACTTTGTGTTGTCTCAAATATAGTTCCATTGTAAACAGGAAGTAAGTGAATTTTACTACCTTTTTTAATACAAATAGATTTTGAAGGTATAGCAATATATCCTATATAAACCAGAGGAATAATAATAAAAAATAGATAAATATATTTTTTTCTCCAAATAATAAATATAAAACCTACTAAGGCCACTACCCCTGCAATACCCATTTTTAATTTTTCTTTTGATTGATCTTTAGGTTTTAAATCTGTTTGTGTTGTTACACTATCATCATCTACAATTATTGGGATATTGATTGTTATAAATCTATTTTGTTTAAGATTAAAGTATGAAAAAACAAAGTTTTCTATATCTTTATTGATAACAGCATAGTAAGTAATTTTAGACAAATTAATTGATTCTGTTATTGATTCTATCCCTTGTTTATACACATTGTTGAGATTAAATGTACTTAAATCAGACTTTTCTGCTTTTGCACTAAAAACAATAATATTATGAAGCTGATCAAAACTTGTTGTTTTATAATCCGTTATTTCAAATAAATCTGCAATAATACCAGTAAACTCTTTTTTTGGATTAAGTGTGACTACATTTATCTTTGAGCCAAGAAGAGTTGTTTTTTTATAGTTTTGCTCATCCTCTGTGACTAATGATGCAGTTACATCTGGAATTTTTGCATATTTTGCTGTTGTTAAAAAGTAAAAAGTATCATAATAGTATTTATCAGTCTCTTCTCTATATGGAACCTCTGTTAAAGGTTTTACACCAGAATAGTTTGTAAACTCATAACTAATATCTTGAAAGTTTTTAATAGTTGATAATGTTTTTAAAGTGATAGAAAATATTTCACCTTTTAAAACCCTTGAGGGAATATCTTTAAAGTTAAGGTATAAAACTTTTTGTTTTGGAACCTCAATAGCACTAAGATTTTCATCTGTGCTATTGGTTTCATTAGCAAATAGAGTTGCTATAAATATAAAGCTAAGAAAAAGTAATCTAATCACTACTTAAAAAAACCTTGAAGCATAGCTATACCATCATCAGAACCAAGAATAGATTCCATTGCTCTCTCAGGATGAGGCATAAGGCCAAATACATTTTTCTCTTTGTTACAAACACCAGCAATAGATTCTACACTACCATTAGGATTTTTAACTTCACCATTTTCATCTGTATATTTTAAAAGAATTTGATTGTTAGCCTCTAACTCTTTTAATCCATCTGAATCTATGAAATAGTTCCCATCATGGTGAGCAATAGGAATATTAACAAGCGAGTCGTTATCTAGTTTTTCTAAGAAAATATTATCATTGTTAATAACTTTTAAGTTATGGTGTTTAGATATGAAATGCAGGTTATCATTTCTTTTTAATGCCCCTGGTAGTAATCCAGCTTCTGTTAAAACTTGAAAACCGTTACAGATTCCCAAAACTTTTCCACCATTGTTTGCATAAGCTGTTACAGCCTTCATAACGGGAGAAAATTTTGCAATAGCACCACTTCTAAGGTAGTCACCATAAGAGAAACCACCAGCTACAACCAAAAGATCAGTATCTTGGGGAAGAGACTCCTCTTTATGCCATAAAATCTCAGTAGTAGCTCCTAACTCTTCAAAAGCATGTTGTGTGTCATACTCACAGTTAGTTCCAGGAAACTGAAGAATTGTTACTTTCATTATACTAACTCTATCTCGTAATCTTCGATAACAGTATTAGCTAAAAGTTCTTCACACATTTTTGTAACATTACTCATTGCAGTTTCTTTGTTATCAGTATCAAGTTTTAAGATGATTTGTTTGCCGACACGAACATCATTAACACCATCAAAATGAAGAGAATCTAAAGCATGATGAACAGCTTTACCTTGAGAATCTAAAACACCTGCTTTTAAACTAACATTCACTATTGCTTTAATCATTGTTTATTTTCCTAAAATTCTATTTAAAACTTGTTCGTAAGCTACCTTCAGCCCACCTTTCCCTTGACGAAATCTATCTTTATCCATACTTTCACCACTTTCAACATCCCAAAAACGGCAGTTGTCAGGAGAAATTTCATCAACAAGAATGATATTTCCACTTGCATCTTTTCCAAATTCAAGTTTAAAATCTACAAGGTTAAGACCTTTTTCTAAGAAGTAAGGGCGAAGAATATCATTTATTTGTCTAGCCATTCTACGAAGTTTATCTAACTCATCTTGATGCTCAACAAGTTCTAAAATAAGACAGTGTTGATCATTTAGTTTAGGATCACCTAAATCATCATCTTTATAATCAAATTCAACTAAAGTAAAAGGAAGAACTGTTCCATCTTCGATTCCAAGGTTACGAGTTAAACTACCAGTAGCGATATTACGAACAATAACTTCTATTAGAATTACATCAACTTTAGTATGTAACATATGGTTATCATCTAACATTTTTACAAAATGAGTTTGAATCCCATTTTCCTCTAAAAGTTTGAATAGCTCAGTTGAAATTTTATTGTTTAAAGCACCTTTTCCAGTTTCACTTGATTTTTTTTCACCATTAAACGCTGTTAAATCATCTTTAAATTCCGAAATCACTAAGTTCTCATCATCTGTTAGAAAAAGTTTTTTTGCTTTTCCTTCGTAAAGTAGTTCTCTTTTTTCCATATTTATTATCCTTTGATTATTACTAAAGCTTTTAAAATATCAACAGCTTCTTTTAGTTGAATATCTTTGTTCAACATCTCTGGCGTAATTATATCTTTTTTATCTTCTTTATTCTCTTTTTTAAGCTCTTTAGTATCAACTTTTTCCAACTCTTCTTCTAAATGTTTTTTTAAATCAGCTTCTTTTATAGAAAATTCATTTTTACGGCTCTTACATTCAGCAGGAAAAACCTCAATATCAGGTTTAACACCAACGGCTTGAATAGTTCTTCCACTAGGTAAGTAATATCTTGCAATCGTCAATTTTATAGCTTCTTTTGCTGTGATTGGAAGTACAACTTGAACACTTCCTTTACCAAAAGTATTTGTTCCGATAACAACTGCTCTTCTATGATCTTGAAGAGATCCACTTACAATCTCTGAAGCACTAGCACTACCACCATTTACTATAACAACTACTGGTACATCAGAGATAGTATTTCTAGAACTTGCAGTATATACTTGGTTGTCAGATTCCTTTTTTCCTTTTTGAGACACTATGTCACCAGAATCTACGAATAAATCAACTAAGCCAACTGCCTGATCTAGTAATCCTCCTGGATTGTTTCTTAAATCTAAAACAATAGCTTTAGTTTTAGACTTATTCTTATTTATCTCTTTTTTAACATCTTCAACAACTTTTTTATCAAAGCTAGTAACTCTTATATATAATGTATCATCATTAATAGTTTTTGCATATACAGATTGGATAGATATAACATCTCTTATTATATGTATAGGTAGTGGTTTAGCTTCACCAGTTCTAACGATTGTCAAATCAATAGGATCTCCAACTTTTCCTCTCATTATAGAGACAGCCTCATCTATAGTCATTCCAAGTGTTGAATCATTATTGATTTTCAATATAATATCACTTGCTTGTAAACCCGCTTTATCTGCTGGTGTTCCCTCTATAGGAGCGATAACTGTTAATGCTCCATCTCTAATACCAACGGTAATTCCAAGACCACCAAATTCGCCATTAGTTTGAACTTTTAGGTTTTTATAATCTTTTTGAGTAAGAAAATTTGAGTGTGCATCAAGGTTACTCATCATCCCTTTTAATGCTTTGTCCATTAACTCTTCAATTGTTATATCATCCACATTATATTGTTCAACAATACTTATAACTTTTGTAAATTTAGCTAAAGCTTCTAATCTTGATGTTTCCTCTTTCTCTTTTATCTCTTGAGATGAAGGATTAGCAAACAGATTTACAGAAAGCAACATTACAGCTATCCCAACAGAAGCAAAACCAAGAGTTATAAATTTTTTATTTTTCATACATATAATCCATGTGAATATTTTGAAGTAGATATTATAGTTTATTTGCCATTAATAAACAATTAATTAAATTTCTAAATATATCCTTAAAAATTAGAAATTTGTGCTAAAATTATAAAAATAAAATATCAATAGGAAAAATAATGGAAAATAAAACTACTTTAGAAAAATTAGATGATAAAGTTTCTCAAATTTTAAGTCAGTATGACGAACTGAAAAATCTGAATGAAACGCTTAGAACTGAGGTTGTTACTCTTAAGTCTGAAAGTGAATTAAAAGATAATGAAATAGCAAGACTAACAGATGATAATGCTATGAAAGAGTTAGAGATTGAAGATATCGTAAATAAAATAGAAAGTATTCTAGGCTAATAACTTATGAGTAAAAAGATAGGTCTGTATATAGCAAGTCGTAGGTTTGATGTTGATGTTGAAAATGATTTTGCTGTGTATTTAGAGAATGAGATGCCTAAAGATTTTAGCATAGATGGAAATAATGACCTTAAAACTTTACTAAAAGGGTATATTAGAGTAAGTCATGAACTTTATAAACAAGAACAAGTGATGAAAGATTTAATAAAAAAACTGTAGCTTATTAATATTAAATTAAGTTAATGGTGCTATAATTTCAACCTCTCAAACAAGAGATGGTGTGCGCTCGTAGCTCAGCTGGATAGAGCACTGGTTTGCGGTACCAGCGGTCACA
>JAYEKJ010000111.1:0-2196 GCA_034660975.1 Campylobacterota bacterium | reverse complement strand
TAAGTTTGATTTAGGATGGCTATAAGGTGTAAGTATGAAAGTTTTAGTAGTTTTAATATTATTTAGTGTTTTTGCATCTGCGAGTTATGAAACAGCAGATAAGTATTATAAAAGTGGTAAGTATGAAGATGCAATAAAAGAGCTAAAAATTTCAGTAGATGAGTATTCAAATCCAAAACTTCACCTTTTATGGGCAAAGAGTGCTGAGGCTCTAGGAGATATTGATGAGGTTATGAGTGCTTATGAACGGGTAGTTATGTTAGATGAAAACAGTGTGGAATCTAGGGTGGCACTCATAAAGATATATAGCGATAGTGGTAGAGATGAATTGCTTAATGAGATGAGAGATTCTTTACAAAACTATCAACTTACAGCTAAACAAAGAAGCTCTTTAGAATTATTAAAAACCACAACTAGTGATTCATTAAAAGTAAAAGGTTCACTCCTACTTGGTTATGATTCAAATATAAATATAAATCCAGGAAGTAAAATTTTAGATAACTACTATGGGAGTAGTGGAAATTTAGATGAAATATCTACACTTTTTAGCCGTTTTAATGGTCGTTTGAGTTATGTAAATGAGTTAGAGAGTAAAGGTGGATGGTATGGACGAATTGATTTAATAGCATATTATCAAAATAATTTTGATGCTAGTTATTATAATCTTTTTTTAGGTGGAGCTGATGCTGGTGTTGGTTATGTTGGAGATAGATATTCACTCTATTTGCCACTAAATTATAGCACTATTAACTATCTTGATAAGAATCTATTAGATCAAATTTATTTTAAACCAAGAGTTGATTTTACTTTGGTAAATAATTTTTTATTTAGTTTAAATATCAATTATATAGATAGAGCTTATACAAATAATGAAGATAAATATAGAGATGATACAACAGTGGGTATTGGTACAGATATGTACTATATATTTAATAAAAATTTCTTATACTTTAGTGTGAAGTATGAAAATTTTAGTGCTAAAGAGAGTTCATCTTTTAAGTATATAGATAAAGATATATTAACTGCCTCTTTAGGTGTTAATTATAAGCTGACACCGTGGTTACTTACTAGGTTTGATTATAGATATAGGGATGGAAGTTATGAGGATGATATTGGAACAATATCTAAAATAGACAGAACAAAAAGAGCTGATAAGTATCATCAAGCAGAGCTAAAGCTATCCCATTTTTTTACAAAAAATTATGAAGTTTATATATCTAGTAGATATGCACAAAACAGTTCAAATTATATACCAGTTGAATATAATAAAAACATAATTATATTTGGTATTAGTGCAAATTATTAGGGGATGATTGTGATTAAAATATTATTATTTCTATTTTTAAGTGTAACTCTATGGGCTAATATTGGTAATGTTATGGCGATGAAAGGTAGTGCAGAGCTTAAAAGATTAGATGAGACATTAGGTCTTAAAATAGGGATGGAACTTTTAGAGGGTGATAGTATAGTTACTAGAGCTAAGTCAAGAGTTCAAGTTATGTTAAAAGATGAGACTATTGTAACGATTGGTGCAGATTCATCGTTTGATTTTGAAGAGTTTAAGTTTGATAATTCAAAAGATTCCAAACTTCTTATGAGGGCAAATCGTGGTTTTTTCCGTTCAGTTACCGGAAAGATAGGGGAGATAGCACCCCAAAGATTTAAGGTAAAAACTGTTTCGGCAACAATCGGGATAAGGGGTACAGATTTTTCTGGTAATATATTAGAAAGTACAGAGGTGATTAAGTGTTATGCCGGAGTGATATTTGTTGAGTTTGATGGTGGTTTAATAGATATTGATGCTGGTATGATGATAGAGTTAGCACCTGATAAAGCTCCTAAAGTTAAAGGTATAAAGCAAGAAAAAACTGTTAAAAATGCTGAAAAAAAAGATAAAACAAAAGAAAAAGAAAAAGAGGATAAAGAATCTGATAATAAAGATAGTTCCCATAAAGATAATTTTGAAAAAATAGTTGAATCTGAGATAGAGATAGTTGAGATTCCATCAGAAGATATAGCTGATGTAACTCAAAAAATTAATGTTGTTGAGCCAGTTGTTGTGGAACCTGAACCAGTTGTTGAAGAGCCGGAGCCAGTTGTTGAAGAACCAGAGCCAGTTGTTGTGGAACCTGAACCAATTGTTGTGGAGCCTTTTGAGATAACACCATCATCTGAGGATAGAGAGGTAAAATACTA
>JAYEKJ010000110.1:0-11109 GCA_034660975.1 Campylobacterota bacterium | reverse complement strand
GAGAGCATCAATATATATCTTTTCTTTAATAGCAAAATGATTTATTATACTTTCCGGTTCTTCTTTACTAGAGAGATAAACTTCTTTTATCTTTTTCAAACATTGGGATTGATTTATTTAAAAGTAAGCGAGCAAATTCAAAACTACTTTTAAATCTACTGTTTAACCTATTGAAGTTTAATTTTAAATTCTGTATATCAAAATATTTAAACTCCACTTCGTCTAGAATCAACTCACACTGTTTTAAAAGCTTTTTATTTTTCGCAAAAGGGAGTAAAGTTTTGATTGCATATAAGAAGAATCTATTCAACTCATTATCCATACTAAACTCATCATATTCACAGTAAATTTTGGCATTTGTGAAGTTGTACTTTAGATTCTCATTTATGAGGTATTTACCTCTAAGTGTTGTTAAATTATTTTGCTCAGTAATATACTCTTTATAGATTCCAGCCTGTAACTCTTTAAATAATCCTTTTGCAAAAAACTGTATAAAAACCTCTAAAAAATTATTGTGTTTTTCATTTTTGGATGAAGCAATTTTTTCGTTTTCTAACTTAATATCATAAGCATATCGAAGCATATATATAAATATATTAAGATTCTTATCTGCATTATCTTTAGTAATTTTGGGGACTATATAATAATCTTGATTCTCAAAATTTATGATTCCACAATACTGTTTAGCTTTTACAACTCCCCAATCTTGTTTAAAATATTTATGAAGTGTTTTAGTTTTTTTAATGTATTTGCTAAGGTTAGAATCTTCAACTATTGAATATTCGTAAATAATATTTTTAGTATTCATAATTTTTATTATCTCTCTCAAAATTTGACTTAAAACCTATATTTTTGTATAACTATAGCTACATGACCTGCCTAGCAGGATGCCCCTAGTTTTCTAGGGGAGTATCTGTAAACCTAGTAAATCACTCAGTTTTTTTCTTAATTTCACAAAATCTTTAATACCCATTTTATCTAATTTATCATGCATTCTAAGCACCTCTCCACAAATACCCCAATCTATTTTAATCTTAAAACAATCATTTAAAATGGTGCAACTCTCAAAAGGTTTGTGAGGGGATTATTCCCACTCACTTCTTAAAATGTTTACAATTAAGTTAATAATCGCTATAATCATCTTAAGAATTTCAATGACTTGCTTCATCGAAACTCCTTTATACAAGTTTTGTGGTTCAGTAGGGTGTTAGAGCACCCTCCCACTACACCATCTTAAATCATTGTTTTATTTATCATCCTTTACAATCTTTTTCATATCATCACACGACAAACTATTTTCTCTGCTTCTATGAATCATTCTATGGCAATTTGCACATACTGGGATTAGGTTTTTTAGAGCTTGGGTGATTGTTTGTTTCATATCATCACCATCAAACTGAAAAACTGGTTTTTGGTGATGAATCTCTATATAAGCTTTTCCATGCTCCCCATAAAACTCTTCAAAATCAAAATCACACACCTTGCATTTGATTCTTCCATTTTCATCTGTAAAGTGTTTTATCGCTTTATCCCTTAGGAGTTTTGAGCGTTTGTATTTTTTAGAGCTTGTTATATTTTCCATCCCCTCATATATCAATAGATTCTCATCAAATATTTCTATCTCTTGGGGTTTATTACGGTTGATATGAGCTTTTCCAAAGGCATCTTTTAACTCTTGTGAATCAAAATGGTTGTTAAGTAGATAATTTACGATAGTTATATTTTCTGCTAGATATTTTTTACCATGATTTGTAATTCTAAAACTACCACTTCTTTCACCCTTTTCTTTTGAGTGATAAACTGCTAAACCTAGATTCTCAAAAGTGTTATGAGATTTTAAATTTCTTACTTGCTGGGTGAAAATATTATCTTTTCTCCCCTTTAGTTGCTTTGCATCTTCACCTGTTGGTTTAAATATTGCAATAAGATTATTTTTAAGTTCTGTGATAGATATAGTTTTATTATCAGCACTATTCATCAGATACAAAGAGGGGAGGATTAACTGATCTTCTGTGATTCTTGACATAAAAATCCTTTCTTAGTAGTTTGTTATTACTAAATGCTCAACTTTTTTATCATTTCTATTTTGAAAATTTACAAGATATTTTTTAGAAAATGTACCTATATTTATATTTGGTTTATTGTACAAATGATATATAAAATCGGTGTGTTTTATAACCATCATCCAGTTTGCTTTACAATTATCTATAAGGTAGTTAGCTAACCTTGTTTGGTCATCTCTTGTAAACTCATTTTGAGCGTAAGTGCTAAATTCACTATCATAAGGTGGATCTAAAAATATAAAATCATCTTTTTTAGGTTTATTTTTTATAAAAAACTGTTCAAAGTCTAAGTTATCAATAGTTGTTTTAGAGAGATGATTTACTAACTCTTTTGATTTCAGATACTCAACTTTTTTGGATAAATTTTTTCTGTTGTATCCGATTCCCCCATAAGGTACATTAAACCCACCACTTTTGTTATATCTAAACATCCCACTATAAGCATAGTTTCTTATAAAAAAGAAGATAGCCGTGGCAAAAGAATCGTTAATTTCGTATTTTTGTATATTATTATATAGATGTCTAAAGTGCATGTAAAAAGCAGATTTAAGTGCCGATTCCATATTATCTAAAATATCATTATCAGGAAGTTTTCCTCTATCTAACTCTATTTTTTTCATTCTTTTTATTTTATTTAAAATATTTTTTCTTATTTCGTGTACAAAATTTTCTATATTTATATTAAAAGATGTAGAAAACATGCTATCAAATTCATTTCCATGATTTAAAACAAACTCATATATATTATCTTTGATTCTATTCTCATCATAACTACCACTTGAGTATCCCTTATAATTATCTATAAATATTTTTTTATTATTTTCTAAAATCTCTTCTAAAATCTTCCAGTTCCCAATCATCTCATCTATCACATCAAAAAACTTTTTATCCTCACCTGCTATCGCATTATAAAGGTTTATAAGTTCATGAGACTTATCGTTTATAAACATCTTTGTTGAATCCATAGAAAAATAAACTGCACCACCACCAATAAAAGGTTCATAAAAGTTGTTGATTTTTTTGGGCATTACGGGGTGGATATGTTTTAGCTCTTGCTCTTTACCACCTGCCCATTTTAAGATAGGAGTTAGTCTGTCTGTTTTAATATTATTATTTTTTTCTTGAGATATAGACATTGTTTTTCCTTTGATTTTATAGTATATAATAAATAATATTTATTTAAAAAAAGTATGACAAAATGTCATATATTATAAATTTATGGGACTAAAGTCCCATCTTTATCTTCCACAGATGATTTTATAATCACAAAAAAGGCAATTTTTAGTATCTTCACACTTTTTAAAATTTACCTCTTCGATATTTATCAAATCTTTTATATTTGATTCTAACACTGCTAATTTTTCTTTCAAAAAAGCCTCTGGAACTATTTTAGATTCTTTTAAATCGTAATATCCACAATCAACCACATTACCTAAGCCACCAGCCAAAAGATAATAAAACTCTAATTGAAAGTCTGTTGCTTGTGTAAAATTGTTTTTATTATAGAGTGGATAAGAGCCTGTTTTATAATCAAGTACCTCTATCTCATTGGCTTTTTTATCAACTCTATCTATCTGCCCCTCAAGTATAATCCCAGCAAAACTACACTCAAACCTCTCTTCACAACGATAAACTTCCCAGCCGTTGCTGAATCTTTGAATCTCAGCTTCACAAAACTGATCCATCCTTCTTTTTTGCATCTCTATGAGATACTTCTCTAATTCACTTTTTCCACAAGCTAAATCTAACTCTCTATAAAGATCTTTTTTTAACTCATTGAGATCACTATAACTACTTTTTTTTACATAAAGCTCTTTAAGTGCTGTATGAATATCTATCCCAATCTCAAACTCTTGTGGCATATCTCTTGGTATATCATGGGATTTTATATTTTGTATATATTTGTGATAATATTTTCTTTTACAAGTTAAAAAAGTTTTTAATCTTGTTGCTGATAATTTTTTATTTTTTCCGTTCTTTGTGAAAAAACTATACTCCAAAACTATATCATCCTCAACTTTACTATCTGGAATCACCCTATCAAAAATAATATTTGCATAATCCAACTCTGAGTAGATATTTTTCTCTTTAATATTTAAATATTTTAAAAAACGAGATGGGGAACTATCACTTGATTTCACATAACAAAGAGCCACCTCTTTGGTTCTTTTTAAGAGCATATCGTAGTAGTGTTTTTGAAGATTCTCTCTATCGCTCATGGTTGGAAGATTTGCATTCTCTCTAATCTTAGTATTTAAAAACATATCTTTATCACTCTTTTTAGGTACATTAGAATCAGAAAAATCAACTATAATCACAGCATCAAAATTTACACTTCTTGTCTCCAATACACCCATAATAGTAATTTTTCCACCACGAACATCATCAATAGTTCTTTGTGAGAGTCTTTGTAAAAAAACACTTAAAACTGATTTAACGCTCATCTCTTTCATATATTCTAAAATATATTTAAAACTATACACTTCCTCTTCATATATTTTTATCTCATTTTTATTGCTAAATTGCTCTTTATACCCCAAGGGCATTTGTCCCTGCGGTCGGGCATAATTTTCTAAAAACTCTATAAAATTTACTTCTGCTAATTTTTTATAATAGATAGAAAATAGTTTCTCATAAGTATCATCACCAACTCTTTTTAACCTTTGAATATTCTCTTTAGAATCTTGATCTAACATTTTACAAGTAGCATTTAATGTTTCATATATTTTACTTTTACTAAATGATTCACCCATAGCAAAGTTGAAATTTGATTTATCATCAAAACTTTTTAATATTTGTGCCATCTTCTCATCTGGCAACACAATAGCTATCTTCTCAGGCTTTAAGCCTTTATTTATAAACTGATAAAGTTTTTGTTTTATAAATGCTACTTGCAATAAAGATTCACTAAATGATTCACAACTAATATTTTTATTTTTATCCATTTTAGTTTTAGAGATAATTGTTTTATCATTTAATGAGATTCTATACTCAAAATCCACCTCTAACTCTTCATCTAAGTTATCAAATTTAGTTTGCATCTTAGTATTAAAAGCAGATGTGTTAAAAATAATAGTTACTTTACAAAACTCACAACATCTATCTAACAACTCTAACTCAAAATTTGTTAGATGCCCATCTACATAAATCTCTATATTTTTATGCAAAAGAGCATACTCTTTGTTAAATTTATAAAGTTTTGGTAAAAATATTTTATCAAGTAACTCTTTCTCATTACACAGTTTCTCATATCTTTTATATAACTCTTGCAAAATGATTATATGCTCTTCATACTCAGCATATATATCAGAGGTATCTAGTTTATTTATATCATATAACTCAGCACTTAACTCCTCAAAAAACTTAAAGATATATGATGAATTTTTTGTAAATGTAAAGAAATTTCTCTCTATCTCAAGAGCTGAAAATTTACTAAAATCAGAAGCTTCCAACAACATCAATACTCTTGTATCTGCATCAAGCATCTTAAAGTTTTTTACTATACATAGTTTAGAGATAAAGTCTGACATGGTGATAAATGATGGTAAAAAAAGTGTAGGGGTTTGTATGTTTAACTGTTCGTGCCTAATAGCACGAGCAGAAGGTAGAACGATTGTAGTGTTATCCACTTATCTAATACTCAGAAACTTTTTTATCTCTTGTATCAACTTTTACATTATAAAATCTTTGAAGATTATCAATATTAATCTTAGCCATAATATCCCAACGACCCTCTTTCTCAAGTTTTATAGAAGAGAACTGATATACACCATCTTTAACAGTAGGATTTAATATCTCTTGATCATGCTTATGATTATTTGGTCTAGTCACAACAACTAGTAGTTTTGCATTGTTTACTGGATTAGAGTTTAAATCTGTAACTTTGTATTTGATAATTGAATCATCTACACAAAACTTATCTGTGATATATTCTATTTTATATTTTTTATCAAATGCAATTCTTGCCTTAATTAACTCATTAGCATTAGCATCAGCTTCTTGGTAGTACATCATATATTGATCACTCTTTTCAACTGGAAGTGTAGTAGCAACAACAATTGTTGCTATACAAGCTCCAAATACTAGTATTATTGAGATACCTATAGCGTATGGCCAAATTCTTCCATTACTCTTGTTCAATTTTTTGCCTTCTTAAAAATAATTTTCTTTTTATATACATAAAAATAGTAATCAAGATGATACCATAGAATATTAACTTAACCACCAATATGCTATTTTTATTTGAATTTCCAGCTGCGTTTACAAGTGTTACATTCTTACTTGTTGCAATCTGTTCTGCAATATCTAAATAGCCATTAAACATTGAACCTGAATATTTTCCTAAAGTTTGACCTTTTTTAGCTTTTCCTGCAAGAAGTGGTAATATTGTACCACCACTATTTTCTGTCATCTCATTAAAATCTTTCCAACTTTTAGCATAAACCATCGCCATGATGTAAGCTTGAACAGAAGAAGCAACAGGACTTAAAACCTGCTTTTTATTAAAATACTCATATAAAGAGATATCATTTGCCATTATATCCACCTTGGCATTCATCTCTGAAAAAGTAAGTAAAATAGTTGGGGAGTTAAACTCTTTTAACAACTCTCTTTCATACTCTGCTATACTTAAATTATGAGGTAGTTCCCTAAGCATTATAAGTCTCAGGGATATACCTGTTTTATCATACAACTCTTTTCCTAATTTTTCAACTTCTTCATTAAAACTAGGATTATGAATCACTTCATCTTTATATAAATATTCTGCTATTAATGTTGTTTGAAAAAATATTGTGAGGATGAGGGCATAAAGCCCTCGTGTAAAAAATTTCAATGAAATTTCCTAACCGATAAAAAGGTGATTCGGTGTTAAAACCGCATAAAGTGTGTAAGCAGCCATGATTACCATGCCCCATGAAATTATTTTATCCATTTCTTACTCCCTTACTTCACATCAATAAAAGCTTGTTTAGCATTTTCTGTACTAAACATCTTTATTGATTTTTCATTTTCTATCTTATAAAAATTACTTGCTTCTGCACTTTGAACATTAATAGCCCAAACTGATAAACCAGCTAATATAGCTAATAGTAAAGCAGTTGCAATTAATCCGCCAGTTAAACCGTTAAGAGCCCAAACACTTCTATTTTCATTCATGTTTATCTCCTTATTTAGTTAAGTCAGTGATATATGCACCAACTGCTTCTTTTTGTTTAGCATTCAATCTATCAAATGCTGGCATCTCACCAATAACACCTTTCTTACCATGGTTTAGAACATTAGTAACAAGTGCTGGAGTGAATGTTGCAATACTTGGAGCAACATATTCCATACCTTTACCATCTGCACCATGACATGAAGCACAAGTACCAGCAAATATATCTGCACCAGCACCAGTCATACCATTAGCAACGAACTTAGAAACTACATCAATCTCTGCATCAGTAATTGGTGCATAATCTTTATTAGCATTCATAAGACCATTACGATCTGGCATTGGCATCTCAGAACCCATTAAGTGGTTATTTGAACCATTAATGATAGCATCTTTAACAACATTAGCTTCAAGTCTTACATTAAGATTTGCAGCTTTTCCATCAATACCATCAGCACTAATACCGTGACAAACTTTACACTCTGCTAAGAACACAGATTCACCCATCTCAACTAGTCTATCACCAGTAATTGATGCGTATTGTGCATTAAATTTATCATTATGTACTGCAACATCTTCATTATATTCACCAATTTGTGAATATGCATTTACAGGGTAACCTATTAAAAAGTACCACATACCCCAAACCATTGTTAATAAAAATGAGATAGCCCAACCCATTGGAAGTGGATTGTTATACTCACCGATATTATCCCAAGAATGATCAACTAGTTCACCAGTTGCTTTGTCTGTTTGCATCTTACGAACATACCCAATTACAACAAATACTGTGATAAGTACAAGTATAACAGCCGCCGCAATTGTAAGCATATTTACGATATCACCGTTTAGTCCACCCTCAGATCCAGCTACTGAAATGTAAGTGAATACAAGCATTGCTACAGTGATGATAATTCCCCAAAGATAAAGCTTATTCATATATCTCTCCTATTTTCTCTTTGCACCCTCAACAGGTGTCTTCTCATCTGATATAGATGCTACCGGAGTATCATCTATATCATCATGTAGTGCCATATTACTATACTGCTCATAATCAACCCCATCAGCATCTTTTTTATTTGTATATAAATGATATATATACGAATAAAGCCCAATAACCAAGAAAGTTATTAATCCAAAATAACCATAAGCCTGTAAATTAGCAATATCCACTATTTTCCTTTACTACTTAAGACTATTCATGTATGCAATAATTGCAACGATTTCAGGAATCTGACCGTTAGCTACTGCATCTTTAACATCTTGATCTTTCATATCTGCTGCGATCAATTTCGCTTCTGCTAATGCTAAAGCATTTGCATCTGCAAGATTTGCACCCATTTTAACAATTTTAGTTGACCCATCTTTCATAGGAACTGGTTTGTTATAAGGTACAGCAAAAAATTGTGCCACTGTTAATTGCTCTGCATAAGCAGTATCAATATCAGCTTTATTAGTAAACATCCATCTGTAAGCAGGCATGATTGATCCTGGAACAACACCAGCTGGATCTTTCATATGGTTTTCGTGCCAGTCAGTAGTACGGTAGTTACCCACACGCATTAAATCTGGACCAGTTCTTTTTGAACCCCATAGGAATGGACGATCATAAGCATACTCACCACTTAAAGAGTAGTGACCATAACGGTCAGTTTCTGATTTAAATGGACGAACTAATTGTGAATGACAAGCATTACAACTATTTTTAATATAAACATGACGACCCGCTAACTCTAATGTAGAGTATGGAGTTGTACCGATTACAGGACGAGAAGCTTGTGCAAAGTTAGGAACGATTTCAACTAAACCTGCAAAAGCAACTGTTACAAACACCGCTACTGCAAAAAAGAACGGATTTTTTTCTAACCAATGAAACATAATATAATCCTTTTCTACTAAGCGCCCATAGGCGATGCGTTTTGAAGCTCAGACTCTTCTACTTTACGACCTGAAGTCATAGTTTTGTAGATGTTGTAAGCAAACATGAAGAAACCAACTAAGTATAATAATCCACCAACACCACGAATAGTGTAATATGGATGAAGTACAGTAACTGTATCAATGAAAGAGTAAGCTAAGTTACCAAATTCATCGTGAGCACGCCACATCATACCTTGAGTAATACCAGCAATCCACATAGAAGTGAAGTATAAAACAACACCTAAAGTTTGGATCCAAAATTGTGTAGCCATAAGAGACTTAGAGTAAATCTCACGCTTGAATACACGAGGAGCCATATGGTAAAGTGCAGCCATAATCATAAAGCCAACCCAACCAAGAGTACCATCATGAACATGACCAACAATCCAGTCAGTAAAGTGTGCAATAGCATTAACAGATTTAATTGCTTGAATAGGACCTTCTAATGTTGAGAACATATAGAATGTAGAACCAAGAACCATAAACTTAATTAATGGAGAAGCTGCAACTTGTTGCCACTCACCCTTCATTGTTAGAAGCATATTAATCGCTGAACCCCATGATGGTAAAATCAGAACTATTGAGAAAATTGAACCCATAGTTTGAACCCAGTCAGGAACAGTTGAGAATAATAAGTGGTGTCCACCAGCCCATAAATATACAAACATTAATCCCCAGAAAGAAAGTAATGATAATTTATATGAATAGATAGCTTGACCAGATTCTTTTGGTAAGAAATAATAGATCATTCCAACAATAGGAACAGTAAAACCAAATGCAACAGCATTGTGACCATACCACCATTGAACTAATGCATCATTAGTACCAGCATACATAGAAACTGAATGGTACCATGCACCAAAACCAGATTCACCAATTCCATTTATACCAAGAATAGTAGGAATTTCCATATTGTTAAATAAGTAAAGCATAGCCATACCTAAGAATGTAGCAATATAGTACCAAATAGAGATATAAAGTGATTTCTCACGGCGCATACCGATAAGACCAAATATACTAATACCCCATAGAACCCATACGATAACGATAGCGATATCTATTGGCCACTCAAATTCAGCATACTCTTTAGATGTAGTAACACCTGCAAGTAATGAAACGATAACAGCAGCAACACCGATAACATAAAGTATAAAATGAACATAACCAATTGTCATTAGGAACTTAGATTCAGCCATTGATACTTTAAGTACACGCTGACCAACATAATACCAAGTAGCAAAAACACCACTTACTGTAAAACCAAAAATAACTGCATCTGTATGCAGTGGACGAAGACGACTAAAGTTAGTATATTCAGCTAACCCTTCACCAAGCATTGTATTAAGTGCTGGAAAAGCAAGCTCAAATGCTAAAATTACACCGACGAGCATACCAACAATACCTGTAACGATTGTAGTTAGCATGAACAACTTTGCAATTGTATAGTCGTACTCTAATGGACGATTCTCCATATATAGCCTCCTTGAAGATTCAAAGCAATTAAGTATAATTAATTTTAAATAAATTTATTACACTAATTAACATTGGCATAGTATCAATTAATATGTTTAAGTATTCTTAATTTTGACATAAGTCAGGTAATTTATTGTCTTTTTGTTTACTTTCGGAAATATTGTGGTTTATCTATAAATTTAGCAGTCTAAGGAAGAGAAAGTATGATGATTGAGCATAAGATAAAGCTATACTCAGTATGGCTTTATCTTTTTATTAATGAAAGAAATTCATTAAATATATATCTGCTCTCTTTTGGACCAGGGGAAGATTCTGGATGATGCTGAACAGAGAAAATTGGAGAGTCATTATATTTAAGACCCTCAATTGTATCATCAAAAAGATTAGTATGTGTTATTTCTGCAATCTCTACAATATTATCAGGAACATTATAGTTATGATTTTGTGCAGTTATCTCAACTAAACCAGTTTTTACATTTTTTACAGGATGATTTCCAC
>JAYEKJ010000109.1:0-11219 GCA_034660975.1 Campylobacterota bacterium | reverse complement strand
TTCTCTTCGAGAACCTTTAATACACCAACATGAGCCCCACCTCTAGCACCACTACCACTTAAAACTAAAGCTATTTTTGGTCTATCGTTTGCTAGAAGTGAACTAAAAAAGAGAGAGATAATTAAAAGTAATTTCATCTATTAAACTAATTTAAAAGCTACTAATAAAACAGATATCCAAATAAGAGATGTCAAAATTAAACTTAGTAACACTATCGTTGCACCAACATCCTTAGCCTGTTTTGCTAAGATGATAATCATTTGTAACCAAATCTACAACTCTCTCTATGGCACTGTTTACCACCTCTGCTAAAATAGGGATAAATAGAGATAAAAACAATATGCTAGATTGTGAAAAGCTTATGGGAAGATTCCAAGCTACTATCCCCATAACAAAAAGCATAAGTAGTTGCCATTTAAACGATGTTTCATTTTTAACTATATCTATAAAACCCTCTACTGCGTAACCACCATTTCTAAATAAATTGTGTTTTGGTTTATTTAATTTCATATTTTTCCTTCATCTGTATTATTTTTTCTTTCAACTCATCTGTTTTTGTCTCTTTTGATAACGGCTCGTCAAAATATACTTTTATCTCTCTTCTTTTATAGAATCTTTTTTTAGTTTTTGGTTTATGTTTAGAAAATCTACTTCCAAATATTCCATCTATATAAAATGGGATAATAATCCCATCATAATTTGTTGGAATCATCTCATAACCTTTATAAAACTTACCAAGTTCGCCATCCTTAGAGATTGAACCCTCTGGATACAAGGCTACTACTTTATCATCAAGTAGTCTTTTATGTACTTCACCAAACGCATCTTTAGAGGCTCTAGCTGAAACTGGAATCGCTCCACCTTTTCTAAAAAATGGGTTTAAGAGTTTCCAATTGTATATATCTTTTTCCATCATAAAATTAATCCTTCTTTGAAGAGGAAGCTGAATCACAAGCCAATCTATCCAACTTACATGATTTCCTAAAAGTAAAACAGCCCCCTCTTGTGGGATATTTTCTAAACCCTCATAGATATACTTATGCCTACTTTTAAAAAGTATCTCTATCACAGCCCAAAAAGTCATCACTAAATATCTTCTTAAAACCATAACACTCATATAGATTCCAACAAATCCCATAAGATAAAAAAGAATCTCAGCATTCATCCCAAAATATGCAAAAACTGTTGTTAAAGCTAAAAAAGAGACCATAAAAATATTTTGTATAAAATTATTTCCCGCGATGATAGTTCCTAGATGAACTCTAGGGGAAAGATACTGAATATACGCATTTAGAGGAACCATCAAAAAAGCTGAAAATATTCCAAACAATGCAAATAATATCGCTAAGGCAATCATAGAATCAAAAAGTGGAACTAAAAATACAACAAAAGTTATTCCAAGAGAACCAATAGCTACTAAACCTGTATTTATATAATATTTTGATAGCTGTGCCACCATAATAGAACCAGCCACTATCCCTATACCAGCAAGAGCCATAACACCTTGAACGAAGATAGCATTAGTAACACCCAACTCCCGTTTTGCATACTCACCAAAAATGGCTAATACAACTTGAGAGATTGACCAAAAAAGACTAAGAGCGATTATAGATTCAAATATCTCTTTTTTTCTTGTGATAATTTTTAGATTTTTAAAAAGATATTCAGCTCTTAAATATTTTTTTAGTTTAAACTCTTTTTTTGAAGATTCTATCATCTTGTTTGGAAGCTTAGAGGCTAAAAACCATTCAATGACAGAGCCTAAAACTAATAGCCAACCAAGGGGAGCAATAAGAGTTAATATATCCTCTTTAGTTGTGAAATCATCCTCAAGTAAACCCTCAAATAAAACAGTGTAAAAAATGATTCCACCAAGAATTGCTACCGTTGTAACAGCCTGAACGGCCCCATTTCCAGCAGTTATATACTTATCTCCAACCAACTCTTTAATATATCCATATTTTGCAGGACCATATATAGCACTCTGAGTAGCCAATAAAAATGTCATAAAAAATGCTGTAAAAAACCAACCTTGATAATACGAAAGGGTTATTAGAAGTGTGACAAATATCGCTAAAACTGATGAGTGTTTCATAATAAGATTCTTAGCAAATCTATCTGCTAAAAAACCTGATGGAGAAAACATCAAAATAAATGGTAACAAGATTAACGCATTGACAATAGCCGTCAAAATAATCTGCATCTCACCATCATAAACTTTGAAGACAGTGTTTTGGATGATTATTTTGTGACCTAAGTCTGTAAAGGCATTTAGGAAAACAACTGCGAGGTAGTTTACTACCCCTGTAATTGCTAGAAGTCTATTCATTATTCCTCTTCGTCTAAAACCAAAGTAGTACTCCACCCCTCATAAAATCCACCCTCTTTTTTAACAGCTTCAAAAAGTTCATCTACAACTTTTTGCACTTCATCTTCTGTAACAGCGTGTTCTTTTACAAGTACAATTCCGTGTTCAAACTCATCACTATCTATATCATCTTTAAAACTAAAGCCATCTATATCTAAAGTATTTATAAATCTATTTTTTGAAGTTGGCGTTTCAAATGAAAGATAATGCTCTACAACTCTAGGAGTTGTTAAAACATCCTCCTCCTCTTGAAGTAAAAATATGATTTTTGCACTTTGAATATGAGCTAACTCTAATGCTGTTGGAAAAAGTTGCGTTTCATAGAAACCCCATTTTTTATCTTTTACGATATTACTCTCATAAACATAACCTGTATCTTTTAGCATAGCTGTAACCATACTGTTTAGCTCTTTTGCAGATGATGCACAAAAATAAAATTCACTCCATCCATCTACAATTTTAGTTCCTAAATATTTAGCTTTATCTTCATATTCAATACCAATAATCAAAGATTCTTTAGTCTCTAAAAACTCTTCATAAGACTCTGAACTACTATCAAGTACATCATATTTTACAAATACACTAAATAACCATGGCATATCCTCTTTATATTTACCTGCATCCAAAACAACTTCTATATTTACTTCACTACCATCTTCTACTCTTTTAAAAAAATCTCTCATATAATCTCTCTATTTATTTTTAATTAAGAGCTTATTCTACATAATTTCATCTAAAAAGCATCTAAGGAATCAAAATTCAATAAAACGCAAACCTTAGTTTTTCATCTAAGTTAATTTATATAAATATTTGAGTAAAATATGATAAAAATACAGTAAAGAATTAATCACATGTTAAATAATATTTTCATAATAGATGATAACCTTGCATATGCTAACATATTAAAAACTAAGCTAGAGACTAATTTAAGTGTTACATGCCGTACAGCAAATAGTGGTATTTCATTAGAAAATATCAATGGTTACATTATCTATTTTATACGCTTAAATACTCAAAATAAAGAGATAATTGACAAACTGATCGATGAAGATAAAATTGTAGTTTTATTAACCGACAATGATGATGTCCAAACAAGAAAAACAATTCAAAGTTCCGGTGCATCTGATTATATACTTACACATACAACCAGTACTGGTGATGTTGCATTAACAATTGCAACAAGACTTATTAATAATACTAGACTGACTGTAATGATTGTTGATGATTCTCCAGTTATTTTATCAACTTTATCAATTATATTGGAAACTCAAAACCTAAGTTATATTAAATGTAAAAATGGAAAAGAGGCTTGGGATTATATAAGTAACCCAATGGCTACCAATGTAGATTTAATTATAACTGACTATGAGATGCCTATAATGAACGGCTACGAGCTTACAAAACTAGTACGAACAAAGTTTCCATTAGAGGAACTTCCTATTTTAGTTTTATCTGGAACAGAAGATACTGCTATCATAGCTAGATTCTTAAAAAATGGGGCAAATGATTATATCCCTAAACCTTTTATAAACGAAGAGTTTATAGCAAGAATCTCTAACTCATTAAATATCTTAGAGATGTTTAAAAAGATTAGAAATATGGCTATGACCGATCATCTAACTGGCTTACACAATAGAGCTTATTTTTATCAAGCTGGAGAGCAATTACTAGCAATTGAAAAAAGATCTTCCGTTCCCTTAACAATATGTATGATAGATATAGACAATTTTAAATCTATAAATGATACTTACGGTCATGATACCGGGGATAGAGCCTTGAAATATATAGCTAATACTTTAAAAAACAATATTAGAGAATCAGATATTGTTATTAGATTTGGAGGGGAGGAGTTTATTATCCTACTACCAAACTGTACAGCTAAAGAAGCATATAAAGTTATAAATAATCTCACAAAAACAATAGCTGATTCTATATTTTACTTAGATAATGAAGAGAAACTTCAAATCACAATATCTTCAGGGATTACATCCAAAATAGGTTCTTTAGATTCTATGGTTATCCAAGCAGATGAATATATGTATATTGCTAAAAAAAGTGGAAAAAATAGGGTTTATACAGAGGAATAAACTAGGGATAAACCCTAGTTTAAAACTATATATCTATAATCTCATTAACCTCTAAACCAAATCCACCTAAACCTATAAAATCTGTTTGCTTAACCGATGTTATAAGATTCATTTTAGAGATACCTAAGGATGTCAATATTTGAGCACCTGTTCCTATCTCTTTCATTGCAGCATTATCTTGATGTGTAGTTTTATTAATAAATACTAAAACACCACTATTTTTCTTTAGATATTCTATAGAGTTTACTAGGTTATTATATTTTTTTTGATTTAAAAGAAGCTCTATATCTGTCACTACATTATGAACTCTTACATTTGCAATCTCACCAGCTTTATAAAAAACTATTGCAGTATGTTCAATCCCATCATGATCTAAAAAAGTATGCTGATTTACATTTACTCCAAAAAACTCTATCTCTTTAACCTTAGTTTCATTAACCAATCTTTCATTAGCAAGACGATACTCAACTATATCTGAGATAAAAACTGTTTTTAAATCATGCTGCTCACCAAAAATATCAAGATCGTCTCTTCTAGCCATTGTACCATCAGCTTTAATAATTTCACAAATCACTGAAGATTCACTAAGACCTGCTAAACGACATAAATCAACAGAACCCTCTGTGTGACCAGTTCTAACTAAAGTTCCACCATCTTTGGCAATAAGAGGAAAGATATGCCCCGGTTTTACTAACTCATCTGCATGGGAGATAGGATTTGCTAAAATTTTAATTGTATCATCTCTCTCACCAGCTGAGATACCAGTTAAAGCATCTTTTGCATCAACAGAAACTGTAAATGCTGTCTCGTAAGAAGATGTATTTGAACTCACCATAGGATTCAAGTCAAGACGAGTAGCAATAGAGTTGCTCAATGCTACACAAATCAGCCCTCTAGCGTGTGTTGCCATGAAGTTTACATGTGCTGGAGTAGAGAATGCTGAAGCATACACCAAGTCACCCTCATTTTCTCTATCTTCATCATCTATCATGATAACCATTTTACCTTTTTTTATCTCATCAATAGCTTCTAATACTCTTTGTATAGGCGTCATATAATCTCTTTTTAATAATTTGAATTTATTATATATAAAACTTTATTAAAAAGAGTTCAAAAAAGAATTTCAAATTTCTTTTTAAAATACTTGACATTCAATATTGATTTGTCTATAATTCCCATCCAACAACACAGAGTTAGTGTTTGTTAAGCGTCGCGGAATAGAGCAGTTCGGTAGCTCGTCGGGCTCATAACCCGAAGGTCATAGGTTCAAATCCTATTTCCGCAACCAATTCTTTAACTTTATATATTGGGGTATCGCCAAGCGGTAAGGCCGTAGCTTTTGGTGCTACTATTCGGGGGTTCGAATCCCTCTACCCCATCCACAATTTAAGTATCGCGGAATAGAGCAGTTCGGTAGCTCGTCGGGCTCATAACCCGAAGGTCATAGGTTCAAATCCTATTTCCGCAACCAATTCACACTATATAAAATCAATTATAATAAATAAACTTATTACTTTAAATACTGAGATTATAATGAATAAACAACATCTTAAAAATCAACTTTCCACTCTATCCTTATCAATGTTTAGAAAAGATTTCTTTGGAATCTATCATGGCTCAATATCTGCTAAAACAGAATCAAATCGATTTCTTATCAATACAAAAGAAGCTATATTTGATGCTATTGATGAGGCAAACTTAATTGAACTATATTTTAAAAAAGATTATCGTTGGAAACAAGCAAGTATAGATTCAAACATACACTTTAGTATATATTCTCAAATCTCTGATGCAAAGTTTATATCTTTTACTATGCCACCATTTACAACAGCTTACTCTTTAGAACATAATATTATTAGACCAAAAGATTACTTTGGTTTTAAAGAGATTGGCTCTATTGAGATAGTTGATCCTAAACAGTTTGAAGATTGGTACGATAGAGCTCAAAGTGAAATTGCTTACTATTTTCAAACTAAAAAAACAGATATTATGATTATACGAGGATATGGGGTTTATTCCTACAATAGAGATTTACATGAGATGGCAAAAAAACTTGCCATTTTAGAAAAAAGTTGTAGGTTGCTACTTTTAGATCATGAAAATAAAAATCAGAGTTTTGATTAAGACCTAAGTTCGACAGAGGGGTAACTTAAGGGCACCTCTAAATCGAAGTCATTGGATGACATACCTCAACAGTATCTTTTAAATCTTGCTTTTGAATATGTGTATATATTTGTGTTGTTAAAAGCGAAGAGTGACCCAACAACTCTTGAACAACTCTAAGATCTGCTCCACCAGTAATAAGTGATGTAGCGTATGAGTGCCTTAAAACATGGGGAGAAACACCTAAATACTTCTGAGTGATTTTATAAGCTGATATTCTACTCAAAACTCCCCCTTTATAGTTACACCATACAAAATCTTTTTCATATTTAAACTCAATTAAATATGCTTTTATAGCATCTACGGCTACTTTTGCTATTGGTACAATTCTCTCTTTATCACCTTTAGCATGTCTTATATTTAACCATTCACCCTCAATATCTTCCCTTTTTAAAGATAATGCTTCACTAATCCTAGCCCCTGTGGCATATAAAAAAAGAATCAAAGCATAATCACGAAGACCTATCCATGTAGTTCTATCACATAGCTCCAAGCCACGCAGTATCTCCTCATAAGATAAAAATTTAGGGAGTAATTTTGGGATTTTTGCAGATTTTAGTTTTGTTTTTTCATCTTTAAACTGATTCTTATAGCAAAAATCAAAAAAAGCATTTATAGAGGAGAGTTTTCTGTTTAGAGTTCGTTTATTGTTATACCTTGTCAAAACTTCTAAAACAGCCTTGGAATCAAGTTTTATAAGTGGTGAAGAGAGTTCATCTTCTATCAAAGACAGATCACTTGTATAAGCCTCAACACTCTTTTTAGAGAGTGCTTTTGTTACAGTTATATACTCTAAAAAAGCTTCTAATTCATTAGAGATTATAATCACTAAAAGTTATTCTATCTCAATTGATATATACTCATCATGAACATAGAATTTTTTATCAGCCACAAAAATATATCCATCTTCAATATCAACACTATAAACTTTATACTTAAGGAGATCTTTAGTTATCTCAATAATATAACCATCTTTTTCTAAAAGATAGAGTTTATCATTATGTGTAATCATCCCTAAAAAGTGAGCAAAAGGAAATTTAACCCTCGCTTGAGGTTGTAAATCTGGAGTTAAAGAGATAACTTCACCCTGCTTCGTTGTGATAAAAATATCTCCATCAGAATCTATAATATTTCTAAGTTCATATTTAACTCTTATCTCTTTTTCACCCATAGAAAGCATTTTATGACTAGTAACAGCTATAATTTTGTCATCAATAATATTAAAATATATAATATTGTTAAAATTATCTTCAGAACTTACAATAACAGTTCTTAATCTCTTTTTTAATTTAGAATTTATAATAATAACTTTTCCATCAAGAGTTGAAAACAAAACTAAATCATTCATGAAATATGGATTAACTACTCTTGAATCTATAATTTTTTGAGAGTTCCCTTTCTCTTTGAAAATCACCTCTTTAGTAGATATAGAGTACAATGCCATCTCATTATCTGCAAATAATACTGCCAAAATATTATCTTTTACACTAGCAGCAGCAATTGTCTTTTTCAGTTCAAAATTTTCTTTCATAGAGCTATCATCAATATACTCTAGTGTTAAATTCCCATCAATATTTGAGCTAATTATCCAACCATCACTTGATGATAAAACTCTAAATGATTTTTCTATCTTTATCTCAATTAAACTATCTTTAGAGATAACTTTGCCACTTTGCAATAGTGCTACATTAGATGTTACATCAGATATGGTCTCGTTAGTATCTCCATAGTGTTTCCAATCTCCTGCTATAAGCTCAGGTTCATACACTTTTTTTGAACTACATGCAGTAAAAAAAGTTGTTGCAAATACTAAGATTAAAAAAGATAATGTTTTCAAAATACTATTTTACTCCATAGTGTAGTAATGCTTTAGCAACTTGATTTAGTGATGATTGTTCACTAACTTGCACCAATTTTTGGCGTGCTTTTTCTATTTTATTATCATTCATCAAAAATACTGCACTTTGAACTAAAGCTAAATCTTTGTAAATAGCATCTTGCTTTGAAGAGTAATCACCCAAAGCAGATATATCTTTTGAATTTTGTGCCAACTCATAAGCTACTAAATCACTTACAATTAAAACTTTTGAATTTTTTAGCTCTTTGAGTGTTGCAAAATCTTTATCTGCTATCGCTTGTGAATATAACCACACATCATACATCGCAGGACTTAATGATTTTAATAATGATGAAGATGCTGTATCTTTAGGATTTACACTTAACGATAAAAGTGCATTATTTGCTTCTTTTATCGTTGCTTCTTTGTTAGCATCATAAGCGATATTAGCACCAACGAGAATAACCACAGCCACAACAGAACCTATCATCACATTTTTATATTTTTTTACAAACTTTTCTGTTATAACAGCTTTTTCAAAAAACTTCTCTTCGGAGCTTAACTCCTCTTTTACCATCTTTATATCATCTTTAATACTCAAAATAATCCCTTAGTTTATATAAGTATCTCAAATTATGCAAGGTGCCCTTGGAGTATAAATTCTTATTGCATAATTCGAGATTATAAATTTTCAAAATAATATCGCAAAATTTGTTAAAGTTTTATCAAACTAATCACCAACACTAAGTTTTATATGCTAAAATCTTAAAATAAAAATATTTAACAGGACTATATATGCAAGTAGATGATGCACTATTGAGTAAACTAGAAAAACTTTCATTTTTAAAAGTTTCAGACGATAAAAGAGAAGAGATCATAAATCAACTTTCAGAGATTGTTACTTTTGTTGATAATTTAAGTGAACTAAACACTGATGGCGTTGATGATAATTTTGCTATGAGTGATAATGCTACTTTTACAAGAGAAGATAAACCCTCATGTGATACTCACATAAATGATGATATTCTTAAAAATGCTCCACAAAGTGGCGATCATTTTTTCATAGTACCAAAAATTATAGAGTAATTTTACAACTAAATCTAAGGAGTATTTGATGAGTGAAGAGACAACTAACCCGGAAACTGAAGCTAAAAAACCTATTGATATAAGAAAACTATTAAAAAGTGTTCTAGCTTTAAAATCTTCTGATTTACATCTTGTTGTTGGAAGCGAACCACAAATAAGAATAGATAAAGAGCTAAGACCACTAAATCTAGACCCACTTACGGCTAAAGATATAGAGGAGATGGCTTACTCACTTTTAGAAGATAAGCAAAAACAGCTTTTTGAAGCAAATAATGAACTTGATTTCTCTTTTGAGCTAAAAGGTATTGGTCGTTTTAGAGCTAACTACTATAAAACTATTCATGGAATTGGTTGTGCTTTTCGTATGATTCCCATTGAAGTTCCAACACTTGATGAGTTTAACAATAATCCAGTTTTTAAAGAGCTGATTAAAATGGAAAAAGGGCTGATTTTAGTAACTGGTCCAACTGGTAGTGGTAAATCAACAACTCTAGCTTCTATGCTTCATGAGATAAATATTACTGAGAGAAGACATATCATCACAATTGAAGACCCTGTTGAGTTTGTTCATAAAAATATAAAATCTCTTTTTTCTCAAAGAGATGTAGGAACAAATACAGCATCATTCGCAACTGCAATCAAATATTCACTTAGACAAGATCCAGATATTATCCTAATTGGGGAGATGCGTGATGCTGAAACAATTGGTGCTGCACTTACGGCTGCTGAGACTGGTCACTTAGTGTTTGGTACACTACATACAAACTCTGCACCTGGTACTATTAACCGTATTATCGATGTATTTACCGGTGAGGAACAAGCTCAGATTAGAGCGCAACTTGGTTCATCACTTGTGGCTGTAATCTCTCAATCATTAATCCCTAAGATTGGTGGTGGAAAAGTTGCTACTCAAGAGGTTCTAATAACTAACCCTGCTATTTCAAATCTTATTAGGGAAGATAAAGTTCATCAAATCTATTCTCAAATGCAACTAAATCAGATACAAACAAAAATGACTACACAAACAAACGAACTTATTAAGTATTTCAAAAATAAAGTTATTTCAAAAGAGAATGCTATTAAGAACTCTAATAGACCAGAAGAGTTGTCAAAGTTTATAGCTAATATGTAAACTATTTTCTATTGTATAAAATATACAATAGAAAATCAAGAACTAATATATTTTGGAATCAATTTTTTTATTTTTTTATAAATCTTCTCAAAATCAGTAGAATAAACTCTAGTATCAGCGATAGATGTTATAAAGTTTGTATCTCTCTCCCAGCGTGGAACTAAATGCATATGTATATGTTCAGCTATCCCTGCTCCACCAGCTTTTCCGAGATTCATACCGATATTTACACCATTAGCACCGATACCCTCTTTTAAAAGTCTCACACCTTTTTGAGCTAAAGCACTTATATGCAACCAAGTCTCAGTAGATAAATCTTCAAGTTTATCAGTATGTAGATGAGGAATTATCATAAAATGCCCCGGAGTATAAGGGTAACGATTCATCACGATAAAACAATAATCATCTCTATAAAGTACATGCAACTCTTCATCTTCAGCCCCATTAGCACTTATATGACAAAAAACACAACCCTCTACCTTTTTATTTGTAACATACTCATCTCGCCATGGGGCGTATAATATATCTTCCATATCTATCTCCTAA
>JAYEKJ010000108.1:0-11225 GCA_034660975.1 Campylobacterota bacterium | reverse complement strand
CTTTGAGGTAACTTAGTATATCTACTTTAGTCATTTTAATATTCAAATTTTTCATTAAGCCAGATTTGATAAGAACTCAATTGGAGAGTTTGTCAGCATAAATCATCGGCATTTTAGCCGATGATAATCTTCAAACTAAAAATTACTTACAAATTTTTTTTTCATCAAAATTTAGCTAAAAGATGAAAATATTGAAAAATTGACAATAGAAATGGTATTGAAAGTGGCTTATATAATTTGATTAATAATCATTATAATAAATTATATCTATGTCAACGCTTTAAAGAAAATAGTCATGAGATAGTTTCAAAATTAGATATAGAAATCAATGGGTATAAATCAGAATTGAGTCTTGATAAAATTAAACAAATTGTGCTAAAGCAATGTAGTGATGTTAAACAAGTTTTTGGGTTTAATTATTGGGAAACAATATTAATTAGTGCTCTTATTAATAATGAAGATTATATGGGTAGGTTTAATTAATCACTTTCGAATTGGTGGTTTATCATGCGACAAAAATGCGACCAATTTGGTCAAAAAACTACATCATCCGATAAAGTAGACCGGTGTATTTGAGAAGATATTAGCTTTATGAAATAAGTTTTAGTTATTGATTAAGTGCTGTAAAGTAAGTGTTTTAGGGGTTTGTAAAGAAAAAATGGTGGACCCTCAGAGATTCGAACTCTGGGAGGTGTGACCCTCGCCGGTTTTCAAGACCGGTGCATTCGACCAACTCTGCCAAAGATCCACATTTGTTTTGATAAGAAATATTATTAAAACTGGAGGTGCCACCCAGATTTGAACTGGGGATAGCAGCTTTGCAGGCTGCGGCCTTACCACTTGGCGATGGCACCAGTTATCTTTCATATCAATGGTGCCCGGGGCCGGACTCGAACCGGCACAGTATTGCTACCGGGGGATTTTAAGTCCCCTGCGTCTACCAATTTCGCCACCCGGGCATAATGAATGAATTCACAGTTTACAATAATAAAATGGAGCGGGAGACGAGGTTCGAACTCGCGACCCCGACCTTGGCAAGGTCGTGCTCTACCACTGAGCTACTCCCGCATCCATGTTCATTTAGCTATTTGCTAATTGAGTGCCGGAATTATAGCTTGTTGTTTTGGCTTTGTAAAGGGTTTTTAATAGAAATTTTAAAATTTATCAAAAAAGATGATATAATCGCATTTATAAATTAAAATGTACTATATGTTTTGAGCTTCCTGCTGAAGGTTGCTATGCCCTTTGGGTAAAACTTAGCGTTAGCGTAGATAACGGAATTACTTCCGGTATCGTTATATTAAAATTAAGGATTATTTATGAGAAGTGATATTATTAAAAAAGGTTTTGACAAAGCTCCTCACCGTTCACTACTTCGTGCAACAGGTTTAAAAGATGAAGATTTTGATAAGCCATTTATTGGGATAGCAAATAGCTATATTGACATTATCCCAGGGCATTTTTTCCTACATGAGTATGGGGAGATTGTAAAAGAAGCTATCCGTGAGGCTGGTGGGGTTCCATTTGTATTTAACACTATCGGTGTTGATGATGGAATCGCTATGGGTCACGAGGGGATGCTTTATTCATTACCATCTCGTGAAATTATTGCAGATTCTATAGAAACTGTAATGAATGCTCATGCTCTTGATGCGATGATCTGTATCCCTAACTGTGACAAAATTGTTCCAGGTATGGTTATGGGTGCTCTAAGAGTAAATGTACCAACTATCTTTGTATCAGGTGGTCCAATGGCTGCTGGACATAAAAAAGATGGTACTCCAATTGACCTTGCTACTGCATTTGAGGCTGTTGGTCAACATGCTGAGGGTAAGATGAGTGATGAGGAGCTTTATGATATAGAGTGTAATGCTTGTCCATCTGGTGGATCTTGTTCTGGAATGTTTACAGCGAACTCTATGAACACTCTTTGTGAAGCTATGGGTATAGCACTTCCAGGTAATGGAACTATACTTGCAATGACACCTGAGAGAATTGAGCTTGTTAAAACTGCTGCTCGTCGTGTAGTTGAGTTAGCAAAAATGGAAAACAACGAAAAATTTAGAATGAAAAATATTTTAAATGAAAAAGCTATTCATAATGCATTTGTTGTTGATATGGCAATGGGTGGAAGCTCAAATACTGTTTTACACCTTTTAGCAATAGCAAGAGAATCAGATATAGAGTATAAAATAGAAAATATTAATAAAATTGCAGATAAAGTTGCTCATATCTCTAAAATTTCCCCATCAAGATACGATGTGCATATGGATGATGTAAACAGAGCTGGTGGTGTAAATGCTGTAATGTGTGAAGTCTCAAAACGGGGTGATAATTTAAACCTTGATACCCTTATGATTTCAGGTGAAACTTTGGCTGAGCGTATCGAGGGTTGTGAGATTAAAGATGAAGATGTGATTCATACAAATGAAAATGCTTATTCTCAAGTGGGTGGATTATCTATCCTTTTTGGAAACCTTGCACTAGAGGGTGCGGTTGTAAAAACTGCTGGAATCGCTCCAAATATGCGTCAATTCAAAGGGAGTGCAATCTGTTTTAACTCTCAACCAGAAGCGATAGCTGGAATCATGGGTCACAAAGTAAAAGCTGGTGATGTTGTGGTTATCCGTTATGAGGGTCCAAAAGGTGGTCCAGGTATGCAAGAGATGTTAGCTCCAACTGCTCTTATTCAAGGGATGGGTCTTGGTGAGAGTGTTGCACTTATCACTGATGGTAGATTCTCTGGTGCTACTAAAGGTGCATCTATCGGTCATGTTTCCCCTGAAGCTGCTGAGGGTGGTTTAATCGCTTTTATTGAAGATGGTGATGAGATAGAGTTAGATACAGATAAACACTTATTACAGTTAAATGTAAGTGAAGAGATTCTAAATAAGAGAAAACTTAAATGGGTGCCTTACAAAAATGAGGTAAAATCTAAATGGCTAAAAAGATACCAACTACTGGTTTCAAACGCATCAAATGGTGCAGTTTTAAAAACTGAATTATAATTAATAACCTATGCTGGATTAGAATTTATCCAGCATAGTAATACTTAGTTTAGTTATTTATTTTTTGATGTCTTTTCTTCCTTTGGGGGCTTACCAACATCACTTTTGCCATTATTAGTTGAATCTTTTTGGGTTTCAACAATATCTTCTTCCAATGTTTCATCTATTTCAATGAGATCATTTTTAGATTTTTTAATATCACCTTTACCATTATCTGTTAAATCTTTTTTAACCTCTATCATCTCTTCAACTTCAATGATATCATCTAGATAAACTGGTTCATCACTTATCTCAACAATCTCTTCAATCAAATCTTCATCATCTGCTTTTTTAGGTTTTTTATCTTTGATTTTTTTAATATCATCTGAATTTAGTTGTTTAACTAAACCTTGTGCTTTAAGATTGAACATAGTTTGTTCCTCTATAGCAAGAGCTATCTCCTTTGATGTTGCATTTTCATAAAGGTTGGTATTGTTATCAATCTCTGTATATCTCTCTAAGATTTTACCAATTGCAATTGTTGCTTTTGAATGAGTATTGCTTTTTTCAACTAGCTTTTCATAAACAGCATTAAGAACCATAATAGAGTTTTTAGTCGCTTTTGATGGGACTGTTAATAGATCTTCAACTGGTGTGTTTGTCTCTTGGGCTAACTCTTCTAGTCTCTCTTGGCGAATCGTTTCATTTTCATCTGAACAATAGGTGGTAGTAGGTGTTATAACATCACTATATGAAGTTAGATTAATATCAAGAGTAACATCAACCTCTGTTAAGTTACCATCACCATCAACATCAATCCAACCACCCTCTGCACTAATGGGATATACAGGTTCATTTTCAAATATATAAGTGTTATTTGTATCACTTACCTGTGTAGCAACACTACCATTAGCATCGGTTACATTAGCATCGAGCACGGCACCTCTTTCCACTACAACACTGTATATTGGGAGTATATCTTTAGAATCCATAATGGTACTATCAACGATAGTATTTACATCTTGTGAACTTGATCCACAACCGTTAAACGCTAGAGCTACAAGAACTGGTAACGAATATATAAACTTCTTTTTCATCATAATAAATCCTTTAAAAATAATAGGCATAAATAGATGATTGGGGAAGGGAGCATTTTTTATATGTAAGTAGATAATAGAGTACAATTAACTTTATACTCAAATTATTAAATATGCAACCTGGCAATCTTTATCTAATAAAAGACCCATAGCTTTCCGTCCTTGCTTCACAACAAGTTTGGCAGTAATCATTCTATAACCAATTTCCTTTAAGTAAAATAAGTGATAAGATAAAATTTTTATAGAGTTCAAAGTAAAATTTAGGCACCATACAAAAAAAGTATAATAGGATTTTACATAGTGAACGCAATCGCAATAAAACACAATGACCAAATTATCGATTTACAAACTGCTGAGGAGTTAGGTTTTGAGGGTAAACAGATTCATCTTGATAACTCTGAAGATTCTTTAGATGTTCTTCGCCATTCAACAGCACACCTTATGGCACAAGCTATTAAATCTTTATATCCAGATGCAAAATTTTTCGTAGGACCAACTGTAAAAGAGGGTTTTTACTACGATTTTAAAACAGAATCTGAGATTGGTGAGGGTGATTTAAAGAAAATTGAGAAGCAGATGTTATCTTTTGCTAAGAAAAAATACAAAATAGAAAAATACTCTATCTCAATGGATGAAGCAAAAGAAAAATTTAAAGATGACCATCTTAAACTTGCAGTAATGGATAGAATCCCTGATGATACAGTTTCTATATACAAGCAAGGTGAATTTGAAGACTTATGCCGTGGACCACACTTACCAACTATTGGTCTTATCAGATATTTTAAACTTCTTAAAATTGCTGGTGCATATCTTGGTGGTGATTCTAAAAATGAGATGTTAACTCGTATATATGGTATAGCATTTGCAGATAAAGAATCTCTAAAAGCACATATGACAATGTTAGCAGAAGCAGAAAAAAGAGATCATAGAAAACTTGGTAACGAGATGAAACTTTTCACTTTCCGTGAAGAGGTTGGTGCTGGTTTTCCTATCTGGTTACCTGCTGGTGGTCGTCTTCGTGCAAGACTTGAGAACTTACTTTTCAAAGCTCACCGTAAGAGAGGTTATGAGCCAGTTCGTGGTCCAGAGATGCTTCGTTCAGATTTGTGGAAAACATCAGGTCACTACCAAAACTATGGTGAAAATATGTACTTTACAAATATTGATGAGCATGAGTTTGGTGTAAAACCTATGAACTGTGTTGGTCATATTAAAGTTTATGAGGATGAGTTACACTCTTATAGAGATTTACCTATCAAATATTTTGAGTATGGTGTTGTTCATCGTCATGAGATGACTGGTGCTTTACATGGTCTTTTTAGAGTTCGTGAGTTTACTCAAGATGATGCACATATTTTTTGTACAGCTGATCAGATAGAGGAGCAGATTATAGAGGTTGTAGATTTTGTAGATAAGATTATGACAACTTTTGAATTTGACTATAAGATGATGATCTCAACTAAACCTGAAAAAGCAGTTGGTAACGATGATGTTTGGGATATCTCAACTCAAGCACTTAAAAATGCAATGGATAAAAACACACTTCCTTATGAGATAGATGAGGGTGGTGGAGCTTTTTATGGTCCTAAGATTGATATAAAAATTCTTGATGCAATTGGTCGTGAGTGGCAATGTGGAACAATTCAATTAGACTTTAATCTTCCTGAGCGTTTTGAACTTGAATATAATGGTGAAGGAAATGAAAAAATCCAACCAGTTATGATTCACCGTGCGATACTTGGTTCATTTGAGCGTTTTATCGGGATATTAACAGAGCATTATGCTGGTGAATTCCCGATGTTTATAGCTCCTACACAAATTGCGATAGTTCCAGTTGCTGAGACGCATAAAGAATATGCTAAGCTTTTATCGGATAAACTTATCGATATTAATGCAGATAGTGAAATCTATGGTAAAAATGATTCTCTCAATAAAAGAATCAGAACTGCTGAGAAAACTCGTGTTCCTATGATAGTTGTTATTGGTGATGAAGAGATTGCTAACAAAACGGTAGCAATTAGAGATAGAAGAACTAGAGAACAATACAATCTAAGTGAAGAGGATTTCCTATCACTTATACAAACTAAAGTAAATGAGGTAAATTTTTGAGTAATAAAAAAAACCGTGTCATAATGAATGACGATATTCGTGCAACAGAGTTAAGATGTAATGTAGATGGAGGAGAATCTTTAGGGATTATCTCTTTTGATGAAGCTATGGAAAAAGCAAATGAATTAGATTTAGATTTAGTTCTGATTGCTCCAGATGCAAAACCACCTGTTGCAAAGATTATGGATTACGGTAAATTTAAATACCAAGAAGAGAAAAAACTCAAAGAGCAAAGAAAAAATCAGGTAAAAATCGTAGTTAAAGAGATTAAACTATCTGTGAAAATTGCTGATAATGATATGAACTATAAAGTAAAACATGCAAGAGAATTTTTAGAAAAAGGTTTTCATGTTAAATTTCGCGTATTCTTAAGAGGTCGTGAGATGGCTCATCCTGAAGCTGGTAAAGAGGTTTTACTTCGTGTTTGGCCAATGGTTGAAGATATTGGTGTTATGGATAAATCACCAAGATTTGAGGGTCGTTACTACAACATGTATGTAATTCCACAGAAGTAGTATTTAGCGATTAACTATTTCACTTTCCACATAATTTCTTTATGTGAAAAGTTTTTTATTATTGAATTATCAAGTTATTAGAACTATCAAATCTAATTGTTGAGTATCCATTCTCTTTTGCTTCATAACCTATTTTTAAATTAGATTCCATAGCAAACATACCATCTAAAACAGCAGAGTAAGCACCTGAAAAAGAGTTTTTCATCGCATCATGATAAGTAAAAGCGTATAGTTGAGTACCTAGAGAGATAGATTTAGCTGTAATATCTACTTCATTTCTAGCCACTTCATTTAATGCCGCAGTTACATCACCACCACTTGAATTACATGTTTCATATCCAATCTCAGCTAGTCTATCAATAATAGATACTGCCACTTTGATAATTAAGTTTGCCGTTGGTTCAGGCAAACCAGTATTGATAGTTCCATGAGGAACACCATTACCTACCATCACATTTTTACCTTGATCTATCCCCTCTTTTATGAGAGTAAGAGTTGTTGTGTTTAGAGTGGAATTGATACCTTGAATCATCGCCTTAGAGATTTCATGTAGTTCTCCGTTCATTCCACTTGTATATAATTCCATAGAATTTAATGCACTCAGAGCTTCTGAACCTGACATAATTTTTAGAATTCCATAACTTGATAATGAAGCTTGAATATTGACTAAATCTATATCACTTAACTCACTTATTTTCTTATCCATTAAGCCAGAAGATAAGGGATTAGCACTTATATCAGTAGCAGCTATACTCCATCCTGTGAAACCAGCACTACTAGCAGCATTATTTAAAACCTCTGCAATCTGAATAGTTGTCAAACCTTTTGTCTCAAATGTGGTCATTGGAGATACGACATCTATACTACCATCTGCACCAACAAGACCAGATATCTCTAAATCATAAGTTTTTCCCTCATGAGCACCTTGTGTTTTAACGATAACATGAGAACCTGCTGTTAGATTATTTTCAAAACCAAAAACCCCACTATTTGTTGAAGAGGAAGACAATTGTTCTGTTTCGTTACAAACACCATCTTTATTTAAATCTTCACAAAGAATAGCACCTACAATATAAGGATCAACAATAACACCCTCTACGGCATAAGCAACTGATGGGATGTCAGTATCCTTTGAAGTAGAAGAATCACTACCACCACTGCATCCAACTAATATTAATGAAGCTAAAGAGGCAGCTACAATAGGTTTGAGTAAATTTAATGTTTTCATAATAAACTCCTTTTGTTTAGAACTATTTTGCTCCTAAAACAATAAAGAGTTGCTTAAAGTGTAAGAACTATTTAGAGATTTTCCCTTTTAACTCATCCTCTTGCATAGCAGATTTAACATATTTTACAACTATTAGATTCTCAGTTTCATTGATATACCACTCAGCAATATGCTCATTTTCTAATGATTCTAGCTTTGTTATATCAACACTATCTTTTGATATATAAAGGTGTGAGTGTTTCGTTGGATTTTGAAGTTTAAGAGTCCATAGTAACCAAATAGTAGCAGTGATTGCGATAGATACACCAATCAACTCTCTGTCACTAATATCTAACATAAGACCAGTAAAAGTACCACCAACGAATGTAGCAAAATAAGCAACAGAGTTAGAGATTCCTAAAGCTGCACCTTTTTGATGCACTTTTGCAAACTTTGTTATCATCGACTGAACTAATGGTTCCATCATATTAAATGCGATAAAGAACATTGAAACACCAACAATAAACATAGTGCTAGATGTTGTAAGACCCATAGTTAAAAAAGCACCAATAAATAGAACGATAGATACTAAAAATATCTCCTTAGGTTTGTTATGTTTCTCACCAAATACAGCAGCAGGACCCATAGCGATAAGACCTAAAATCATAGCAGGAAGATATGCCATATAGAGATCTGATTTTTCCCAAGCAAATACATCGCTAGTAAGGATAATAGGGATTAAAACAAATGCAGCAGTCATAAGACCTTTTTGCATAGCATTAATTATTATCATATTTAAAAGGTTAGAATCTTTTAAAATATCTTTAGTTGTAACCTTACCATGATAGATATGTTTGATTCTAGGGGGAGTTGGAACTTTCGTAAAAAGGATAAGCATCGCTAAAATTGCTAAAACAGCAGTGATGATAAAAAGAGTATCAAGCCCATAAGATGCACCGATAACTGGACCAAGACCCATAGCAAGTGCGAAACTCATAGCGATAGAGCCACCCATGATAGCCATAGCCTTACCACGAATCTCCTCCTCAACTAAATCAGAGATCATCGCTGTAATTACTGAGCCTATAGCACCAGCACCCTGTAAGAAACGACCAAACATAAGTGTATAAATATCAGTTGAGTAAGCACAGATGATAGAACCGATAAGAAAGATAATTAGACCAACAAGCAGGGTGGGTTTACGACCAATTTTATCACTCATAGTTCCAAATGGAACTTGAAAAATAGCTTGTGTTAGGGCATAACCACCAACAACAATACCAACAAGCAGAGGAGTTGAACCCTCAAGTTCAAGAGCGTATATAGAGATAACAGGCAGAACTAAAAATAGACCTAAGAATCTAAGTGATAGAATTGCTGAGAGGGGAAAGACTTTTTTAAACATGAATAACCTTTTAATTACTACTATTTGAGTATAATTTCGCAATTATATTGAAAAAAATATTACATACACTATAAGGGATAAAATATGAAATTAGTTTTAGCTACATCTAATAAAGGTAAAGTAAGAGAGATAAAAGCACTTTGTGAAGATTATGAAGTTATCCCTTATGGTGAGATTATTGAAGAGTTTGAGATAGTTGAAGATGGTGATACATTTAAAGAGAATGCCCTTATAAAAGCAAGAGCAGTTTTTAAAGCACTTGATGATGAGGATGTTATGGTTATAGCTGATGATAGTGGAATCAGTGTAGATATACTTGATGGTGCTCCTGGGATTTATAGTGCTAGATATGCCGGTGTAGATGCGAACGATAAAGATAATCTGTATAAATTGATGGATGCTATAAAAGCAACAGGGAAAACAGAGTCAAAAGCACACTATACAGCAGCTATCGCTATTGTTACAAAAGATAGTGAGTATTGTGTTCATGGCTGGATGCATGGAACGGCTTTGAGTGAAGCTAGTGGAGATGGTGGTTTTGGTTATGACCCAATGTTTATCCCTAAGGGGTTTGATAAAACTTTGGGTGAGTTAGATGATGAGATAAAGAAAAAACTATCTCACCGCTCTAAGGCATTAGACCTTGCTAAAAAAATCATAGAAACTCTTTAGGTTTCTGTCTGTAAGTAAATAGTTTTATTCATATTTTACTTTACTGTAATACAATACAATACAACTTAGAAGCTAAAAATCAAAGGAATTAAAAATGTATACTGTATATCTTGCTGGAGAAATTCATTCAAATTGGAGAGAAGAGATAATAACTGCTTGTAAAGATTTTGATATAACATTTCTTACACCTGAGCATGATCATGCTAGTAGTGATGATATAGGAAAAAGTGTAGTGGGAGAGCAGGAGAGTGACTTTTATAATGACCATATTAGTGCAAAAATAAACTCTATGAGAAACCATACTTATATAAAGCGTGCAGATATTGTTGTGGTAAAATTTGGAGAAAAGTATAAACAATGGAATGCAGCTTTTGATGCTGGATATGCCAACGCATTAGATAAAAAGCTTATTGTTATTCACCCTGAAGAGTTTATCCATGCACTAAAAGAGATTGATGGGGCTGCATCAGCAGTTGTAGAATCCCAATCACAAGTTGTTGATATACTCAAACATTTAGTTAGATAATAATAGGGTTAAATATAAGGATTACCATGAAAAAAAACCATAAAATAACGAAGTATCCAAGTAGAAATATAAAAACTGAGACTTATAATGATGGTGATACGATTGTTACAAAACATTTTTATGATGCTAAAGATGCTTATGTTAAAGAACTTATTTACTTAACAGATGGGATTAAAAAAATTAAACATACTACTGCAAAGGGTGTTGTGTCAAAGTTAGAACATTTTGTAGAGGACAAGAGACAAGGTGTAGAAACTAAATACTTCATTTCCAAAGCAAATGGTAGTGTTAAAAGCACTAAAACCTATGATAATGGCAAGTTACATGGTGAAAATATAACTTATAATGAAAATGGCGAAATAATTAAACATGAAGTTTTTGCCCTTGGAAAACTTGTATTAAAGTATTTACGAAAAGATAGTGCTAGCAATGATATAACAAGTGTTGAGATTATTGATAAAGAGAATATCATCAACTTACCAACAATAGAATATGACAAACTACAAGGTTATAAGTAAAACTACTTTATACAATATAGCCATCCTAAATCAAACTTAGGTATATCAGTAAGTCATAAGTGGGTAAGCTGTGAAGTAGCTATTATGAAGGCTTTACGAGTAAAGTCAAATAATAGATGCTTTGCAGATTGCCCACTTATGGCTTATCCTAAAGGACGATAAGAAAATCATACACTTGACTTCGTTGAA
>JAYEKJ010000107.1:0-11231 GCA_034660975.1 Campylobacterota bacterium | reverse complement strand
AAATTTCACCAAATATAAGAAAAGGTAAAAAAATTAAAAAGGGTTACACAATAGGGCGTGTTAGTGAAGAGTTGATATTTGAAGTAACACAAAAGTCATATCATATAAATCCTATAAGACTTTTTAGATAATAGGAAGTAATTTTATAATAATTATAGTAGAATGAAATAATTTTTATTCTACGGAGCAACTTATGCCTTTTAAACTCTCAGATCTTAAAGAACATAACTCAGAACTATTAAAACTTTTAACACATAATCTACCGGATATGTTGTGGGTTAAAGATTTAGAGGGTAAATATATCTATGCGAATAAAGCTATATGTGATGGTCTTTTAATGGCAAAAGATATAAATGAGCCTATCGGAAAAGGTGATGTGTTTTTTGCTTTAAGGGAGAGAGAAGCTCATAAAGATAAACCCGATTGGCATACTTTTGGAGAGTTATGTTTTAATAGTGATTTAGATGTTATAAAACATGATAAAGCTATGAAATTTGAAGAGTATGGAAATGTAAAAGGAAAACTATTTTATTTAGAGGTATATAAAGCCCCTTTTTATGATAAAGATGGAAAAACTATCGGTACAGTAGGTGCTGGTCGTGATATAACTAAACTTAAAAAAATACAAAGCGATTTAGAAAAAAGTTTAAAAATACTTGATTTACAAAGAGAGCAATTAGAATATCAAGCTAATCATGATTCTTTAACAGGTTTAGCAAATCGTATACTATTTATGGATAGACTACAACAGTCGATAAATCTTGCACAGATAAATAATAAAAAAGTTGCTGTTCTTTTTATAGATTTGGATCATTTTAAAGAGATTAATGATTCTTTAGGTCATCATATAGGTGATAAAGTTTTAGTTGAAGTTACCAAAAGAATTAATAATAGAATGAAGAAGTCAGATACTTTATCAAGACTTGGTGGGGATGAATTTTGTATCATTTTGAATGATGTTGAGGAGTTAGAAAATCTATCAGAAATCATTTTGCAATGGAAAGAAGATTTAAAAGAAGCAATCTCAATTAATAATAACACTATGTATATAGGTATGAGTGTCGGTATCTCTATATATCCTAATGATGGTAAAAATGGATCGACACTTTTGCAAAATGCAGATGCAGCGATGTACAAGGCTAAAGATGATGGTAGAAATACTTACTGTTTTTATGATGAAGAGATGACAAAAAAAGCACATGAAAGGGTATTTTTAGAAACAGCACTAAGAGAAGCTTTTTTGAATGATGAGTTAGTTGTATATTTTCAAGCACAAATCAACGCTAAAGATAATAAAATTGTTGGAATGGAGGCATTAGTAAGATGGCAACACCCAACAATGGGGCTTATAGCTCCATACAAGTTTATAAATTTGGCAGAAGTTACAGGGATGATCGTTGAGTTAGATAGAATTGTTATGAAAAAAGCTATAAAAGAGTTCTCTTTATGGAATAAGGATGGGCTAAATCCGGGAAAACTTTCGATGAATCTAGCAATAAAACAGATAGAAGAGGAAGATTTCATTGATTTTATTGAGGATTTACTTGAAGATAAAGAGTGTTTAGCTGAGTGTATAGAGCTTGAGGTTACAGAGACACAAATAATGAATAATCCAGATAAATCTATTAAAGTGTTAGAAGAGATAAACAAGATGGGTATCTCGATAGTGATTGATGATTTTGGAACAGGTTACTCCTCATTAGCATATCTCAAAAGACTTCCAATTGATAAACTAAAAATAGATAAATCTTTTGTGGATGGTTTACCATCAAACTCTGATGATGTAGCTATCGCAAAAACAATTATCAGTTTATCTAAGAACTTAAATTTAAAAGTGATAGCTGAGGGTGTTGAAACTGAAAATCAAAAAGACTTTTTAGTTGAGAATGGTTGTGATTTAATTCAGGGCTATTTATATAGTCGTCCTATTCCAGCTAATGAGATGAGAGAATTTTTAATAAACTATTAGATATAATTTCAAAAAATAAAAAAGATTGGAAATTTAATTATGAACTTTATTCAAACTCGTGGATGTGACGAAACTAAACCTAAAACTGTAACTTTTTCTGAGGCTATTTTAAGCCCTATAGCCTCTTTTGGTGGTCTTTATGTACCGGAGACTCTTCCTAGGTTAGGTGAAGAGTTTTTAAATAAACATATAAACTCTTCATACAAAGAGTTGGCTTCAGATATGTTGTCAAAATTTGAGATAGATATTGATAACTCTGTTATAGATGAAGCACTTTGCCTTTATGATAAGTTTGATGATTCATCAAATCCTGTTCCAGTTGTAAAACATAAAGATAATCTCTTTATAAGTGAGCTTTATCATGGTCCAACTCGTGCATTTAAAGATATGGCTCTTCAACCATTTGGTAAGATTTTATCTTCTGTTGCACAAAAAAGGGAAGAGAATTACCTAATACTTGCTGCTACGAGTGGTGATACTGGTCCAGCAGCACTTGAGACTTTTAAGAATCAAAAAAATATTCAAGTTGTGTGTATGTACCCTGCAAATGGAACTTCTGATGTTCAAAGACTTCAGATGGTTACTGAAGATGCTTCAAACTTAAAAGTTATCGGAATTAACGGTAATTTTGATGATGCTCAATCAGCACTTAAAAACCTTTTAGCAAGTTCAAGTTTCGCAGATACATTAAATGAGAAAAATATATCTTTATCAGCTGCAAACTCTGTAAACTTTGGAAGAATTATTTTTCAAATTGTTTATCATATCCATAACTATTTAGAGTTAGTAAGACAAAATGAGATTAAGATAGGTGAAAAAATATACTTAAATGTTCCAAGTGGAAACTTCGGAAATGTTCTTGGTGGATTCTATGCTCAAAATATGGGACTTCCAGTTGAAAAACTTGTTATCTCTTCAAATGAAAACAATATCTTAACTCGTCTAATTCAAACAGGAATATACGATATTAGAGATGGTGACTTAAAACTAACAACTTCACCTGCTATGGATATATTAAAATCTTCTAATGTTGAGAGAGTTTTATATTCTCTTTATGGAGCAGAGCGTACAAGAGAGTTGATGGCTGATTTAGATAAAAACAATATCTATACTCTAACTTCTGACGAGTTAGTTAAATTACAAGAGATTTTTATTGCTGATTATTGTAGTGATGATGAGGGGAAAGCGTATATCAAAAAAGCGTTTGATGATGGTTACTTAATGGATCCACACACTGCAACTTGTTTTAAAACTTATGAAACTAAAACAAATCCAGAGATTAAAACTATTATCTACTCAACAGCAGAGTGGACAAAATTTTCACCAGTGATTGCAAATGCACTAACTGGTGAAGAGGATGCTAAAGATATAGTTGCCTTAGAATCTATCTCAAAAGAAGCTAATGTTGAGATTCCACCTATGATTAAAGAGCTGTTTACTAAAGAGATTATTCATGATTTAGTTATAGAAAAAGAGGATATCGAGAAGGAAATATTAAAATTCTTATGAAAATGTCATTTAAACTAAAACTTTTTTCTGCTTTTGTTGCTTTTGGTTTTAGTTTAGTAATAATAACTCAACTTATAGTTTTTAAAATCAATGAGTTGAGTATTAAATCAGCAAGTATAAAAAAAGCCTCTGAGCTTTTTGTAGTAAAAGACAATATGTTTAATTCATATATAAGAGACACAAAACTAATACTTACATCAATTAAATCTTCTAAAATTTTCACTAGTTACATAAGTTCAAATACCTCTTTGCAACAGACTGAATCATTCTTTTTAGATATAGCAAATACATCTGATAATATTATGCAATTGAGATATATTGATAATGATGGTCAGGAGATAATTAGGGTTGATAGGGATGAATTTGGTTCATCTGCCTATGTTGTTTCACCCCAAATGCTACAAAATAAATCATCTCGATACTATTTTAAAGAGATTTTATCAATTTCAGATAAAGAGTTTTGGTATTCAAAAATTGACTTAAATATGGAGTATGGAAAAATAGAGAAACCTTATAAACCTGTTATTAGAATAGGTGTTCCTATTTTTAACAATGGAGAGAGGAAAGGCGTATTACTCATAAATATATTTATGAAAACATTTTTAAAGAGATTATCTAGTGCACCACTTTTTGATATATATCTTTTTGATAAAGATGGCTATATACTAGTTGATTCAGTTCATGAACATTGTTGGAATAAATATATTAAGCACAGTTATCAAGATTTTGATAAAGAGTTAAAGCAAAGTATTGAAATAATTTTTTCCTCTAAAGAGTACTATGGAGATGATTTTTATGCAAAAAGAATCTCTTTAAATAATGGTGAAGAGTTGCACATGGTAATTAGACCAAAAAGTGATTATATACAGCAAGAGTTAAAAAAGAATCTATATCAACTTGGATGGATTATGATTCTTGTACTTTTGTTTTCTATCCCTTTTTCATTCTTTTTTGCAAAAACACCTATCAAGTTAAAAGAAAAAGTAGATATTCAAAAGAGAGAACAAGATATTTTATTGTCTTTGTTTGATCTTAGTGATGCAGTTTTATTTAAATGGAATAATGATGAAAGCTGGAGTGTAAGTTCTGTTTCACAAAGTGTTAATAAACTCTTAGGATATACTCAGCATGAATTTCAAAATAATAGTATTCAATACTCTGCTTGTATTTATCATGATGATTTAAAGCAGGTGATGGCTGAGGTAGTTGAAGCTGTGGAGAAAAACTTATACTTTTTTGAGCATAAACCATACCGTATCCATACTAAATCTGGTGAAATTAAATGGATTCTAGATAGTACTGTTATTGTTAGGGATGAGAATAATGAAGTTATTAACTTTATTGGATATTTAACAGATATCACTGAATTAAAAAATAATGAGATAGAGTTAATAAGGATATCACGAACAGACCAATTAACTAAAATCTCTAACAGAATGAGCATAGATGAGATATTGAAAAATCAGTATTATCGTTTTTGTAGAGATGGTGAGCCATGTAGTGTAATTTTAATAGATATAGATTATTTTAAGTCTGTGAATGATGATCATGGACATATGATTGGTGATAAAGTTCTTATAGAGTTTGCAACACTTTTAAAATCTTTAATTAGAGAGGGTGATGTAGTTGGACGATGGGGTGGTGAAGAGTTTTTGATAATTCTTCCACATACATCTTTATCTAAAGCTATCTTGTTAGCTAATAAACTTAGAGAAAAAATTTCAGAATTTGAATTTTCAGTTGTAAAGCATAAAACAGCAAGTTTTGGAGTTTCTACATTTGATGATGGTGTAAGTGTTGAAATTTTAATAGATAATGCAGATAAAGCACTTTATAAATCAAAAGAAAACGGTAGGAATTTAGTGAGTACTCTCTAATAATTTTTGTAAACCTTAAACCCGAATTATGCAATAGAGAATTAAAAATTTAATCTATAAAAATTTTTACTAAACATCCCTTGATTACAAGCATAGGTAAATTTTGCAAGGTGCCCTTCAACACCATTGACTTAAGGATTGGAATCTCGAATTTATTCGAGGCTGACAAAGGAAATCAAAGCACTTGCCTCGAAAACAGAAAAAAATTTAGTTTTTTCTAAGTCACGCTTTAGCGTTTGAAATTCGAGGTTCCAAAGTGTCTATATGCTTAAGTCAATGGTGTTGAAGGTGCCCTTGGGTATAAATTCCTATTACATACTTAGAATAGATTAAAGCTCAGTAGCTTTTTTATAAGCCATCTCAATAGCACTAATGCAAGATGCTCTCACATTTCCATCCTCTAATGCTCCATAACCAGCGGCAGTTGTTCCACCTGGACTCATTACGCCATCTTTTAAAAGAGCAGGATGAATATCTTGAATCAACTCCCCGAATCCACCAAAAAGACCACGCATTATAGCCATAGCATCATCCCTTTTTAAACCTTGTTTTACTGCTCCATCTGCTAAAGCTTCAGCCATAAGTGCTAAATAAGCAGGACCACTTCCAGCTAATGCAGTTGCAATATCAATCTCTTTTTCACTCCCAAGCCATTGAGTTGAACCGATAGCTCCTAAAAGCTCCTCAGCTTCATCTTTAAACTCTATATCACCAGTTAAAGTTGTCATAGACTTTTGTACACTAGCGGCAAGATTTGGCATAGTTCTTACAACTGCATGAGGTTTTAGATTCTCTCTTAATTTCTCTAGTTTTGTTCCAGCTAAAACAGAATATATAACTCTCGCTTTCCCTTTTAGAATCTCAGAAATCTCCTCAACATTAGCAGGTTTTACACAGAGCATAACAGTTTTCTCACTCATATCAAATTCATTTATAAGTGCTTTTTGGATTTTTACACCAAGTTTATCTTCAAATTTATCTAGTTTTTCTAAATCTCTTCCAACAACTTCAATTTTATAATTCTTTTTCAACCCTTGAGCGATGCTTAGAGCCATATTTCCATTCCCTATAAAAGTTATGGTTTTCATGATTTTTCCTTTATTTTTGATGCTAGTATAGCATTTTATCATCTGTTTTTTTACAATATTGATATTCTATATTGTAAAGGAAACATTATATGGTAGAATATGAAATAAATAATACAAATGGCACTTTAAATGGATAATAAGCTTTTAAAAAAATTAGCACAGGATTATACGCTTCTCTATGTAGAAGATGAAGAATTTTTACAAGAGGCGACAGCTGAAATTTTTAAATATCTATTTAAAGAGGTTGTTCTTGCTAAAGATGGTGAAGAGGCTGTGTCTTTGTACAGAAGTAACTTCAATAAAACAGGAAAAAACTTCGATATAGTTATAACAGATATTCAGATGCCTAAAATGAATGGGATAGATTTAAGTAAAGAGTTACTCAAACTCAATAAAAATCAAAAAATAGTTATAGTATCTGCATACAATGAAGCAGAATATTTTATAGAGTTAAGAAAAATCGGTGTTTCTAATTTTATGCAAAAACCCTCTAGTTCCCAAGAGATTACAAATATTCTATATGAAATTTGTATGGAACTAGATAAAGAAAAATAGATTTTTAGATATATAAACTCTCAGATGGTTTTCTTTGGGATAAAAAAGAAAAAGTTTTAAAACAAAACGAGATAAAAACTTTTGATATCTTTATTAGCAATATGGGTCAAAAGTTTACTAAAACGATTAAGAAAAAAATACCATCAAACCTAATGTATTATTATAAAAGTCTAGGATATAGTTTAGATACACCATAAACTTGATACTCCTTTAACACTTTTTATAGATATTATATCTATAATATATTTGGGGAACTTATTATGGAAAAACTGATACTTATCGTAGAGGACAATAAAACAATTGCACTGTTTCAAAGTCATAAACTAAAAGGGAAAGGTTTTAAGTGTCTAGTTGCACATAATTTTTTAGAAACAAGAAAACTATATGATCTTCATAAAGATTCTATTGTGATGGCAGTAGTAGATATTAATTTACCTGACTGTGGGACTTGTGCCTTGGATTACCTTATCACAAAAAATATTCCATCTATCGCAATGACGGGAAGTTTCCATATTGAGTTAAGAGATAAAATTCTCAAAAAAGCAGTTATAGATTATATAGTTGTTGATAATGATCCAAATCTTGAGTCATTGGTATCTCTTGTTGGACGAATATTACATAACCATCATACAAAGGTTCTTATTGTTGATGATTCTAAAACAAGTAGGTTAAAACTTCGTGAATTTTTAGAGTACCAAAATTTTACAATTTTGGAAGCAGTTGATGCTGATGAAGCACTTAAACTTATTCGTAAAAACAATGATATTAAAATTGCTTTTATTGATTATGAGATGCCAAAGATGAATGGTGTTGAGTTAGCTAAAAAGATTCGTAAAAAATTCTCCCGTATGGAGATGGCAATATTTGCAATTTCAGTGCATACTAACCCTTTAATCACAGTTGAGTTTTTAAAAGCTGGTGCAAATGATTTTATTACAAAACCGTATGTAAGAGAAGAAGTAAATGCGAGAGTAGCTGTAAATCTGGATATGATCTCTCTTTATAAAGAGGCTAAACATGAAAAAGAGGAGCGTATCTCAATTCAAAAACGCTTAAAAGATTTGACTTCAAATTCTTAAATAATTTATTAATAAGGAAAATAATATGAAAATCGATATAAAAAAACTTAAAAAAATTAGTGAAAATTTAAAATTATTATATATAGAAGATGATGAGGTTGCTAGAGCTACGATGTTAGAGATGTTAGGGCGTTTTTTTAAAGATATAACAATCGCTGTTGATGGAAGAGATGGTTTGGAGACTTTTAAAAATGGAAGTTTTGACTTAATTCTTACAGATATAAATATGCCACACATGACGGGGATAGAGATGCTGAGTGAGATAAGAAAGTTCGATACAAATATTCCTGTGTTGGTTATCTCTGCTCATAATGAATCAGATTTTTTTCTAAAAACACTTAAATTAGGGGTAGATGATTATATATTAAAACCTTTAGAACATAATCAATTTATTTTAGCAATCCAAAAAGTGGTAGAAAAAATAGACCTTAAAAAACAGGTGATTAGGTATCAGAATCATCTTGAAGAGGAGGTACAAAATCGTACACTAGAGTTACAAAAGAAACTCTATTATGATGATTTAACCTCAGTTTTAAGTAGATATTCATTTTTTGAAGATATTAAAAGTATGGATATGCCTGTTATATTTTTTATTGATATAGATAAATTTAAAGTTATCAATGAGATATATGGAACCTCTACTGGTTCCTTAGTTTTAAAAAAGTTTGCAAAATTTTTACTTGATTTTGTAGAAAGTACTAGCTATAAAGTTTATAGGCTATCAGCTGATGAATTTATACTTGCTGATAATGTTGAATATATAGAACACGATTTATATGAAAAATTTGTAGAAAATCTTTTAGAAAAACTTTCATGTTTCCAAGTTATATTAGATGATGATTTTATAACTATTGATGTGACAATCGGAATTTCAGTTGATCAAAAAGATTTATTAGAGTGTGCCAAAATTGCATTAGAGTTTGCTAAAGAGAATAAAAAAGCATTTATGACATATTCGATAGAGATTGATTCACGCCAAGAAAAAAAAGATGCATTGATTTGGAAAAATAAAATAAAATCAGCTATTGAAGATAAACGAATAGTACCTGTATATCAAGCTATTGTAGATCAAACTGGTGAAATTGTAAAATATGAAACACTTATGCGACTAAGAGATAAAGATACACAAAAGCTAATCTCCCCTTTTTTCTTTTTAGATATAGCTATTAAAACTAGACTTTATGACACACTCTCTTCAACTATTATTTTTAACGCTTTAGAACTTATTGCGAGTTCAGGTGCAACTCTTAGTATTAATTTTACATTTTCAGATATTAAAAATAGGGTTTTTATTGATAATATTGCCCAGTATTTAGATGATAGAAAAAACTTGGGAAAACAGCTTGTATTTGAGATAAAAGAGAGTGAAAGTATAGAGAATTATGGTCTTGTAAAAGAGTTTATATATCGTTTTCGTTCCTATGGTGTTAAGTTCGCGATAGATGACTTTGGAAGTGGGTTTTCAAATTTCGAGTATATACTAGATATACAACCAGATTATCTTAAAATAGATGGCTCTTTAGTGAAAAAAATTGATACTGATGAGAGTGCTTATATTTTAGTGAAAGCAATTGTAGAGTTTTCCCATAAATTAGGTATTAAAATCATTGCTGAGTTTGTTCATAATGAAACTGTATTTAATATGTTAAAAGATTTAGATGTAGATGAGTATCAAGGGTTTTATTTTTATGAACCATTAGAAGAATTAAGTTAAAAGGTTATTTAGAGTGCCATCCTTAAAACATATAAGTGATAATTTTTTCAAAGAACTAGATGCTAGTGAAGATTATGAGATATATCAAATTTATTTTATATACTCTTTATCCATAATAGGGATAGTTTTTATCTCTATCGTTAGTGTATATAATCTATTTTCCGGTATTTATATTCTCGGGTTAGGGGAATCTATAATTACATTAATACTGATAGTCAATCTTTTCTTATTTAAAAAATATCAAAATGTTCAGCTTGGTAGTGTAGCTCTTTTGGTAATTATGATAGTACTTTCTCTTTTATTACTGATAACTGGAGGAATTGAAAATACTGGAATATTTTGGTTGTTTATATATCCAGTTTTAGCATTCTTTTTGCAAGGTTCTTTTTATGGATTTTTATGGGTTATTTTATTTTTACTAATAAATTTTTTATTTGCACTTATGTCTTTATATGGAATAGTAACCATAAGTTATTCTTTTATTGAGGTTAGACAATTTCTAATAAGTTTGTTTGTATTATCTACGATGGTGTTTTTTTATGAAATAGTTATGAGTAGTATGAAGAACAGATTAAAAAACCGAAATAAAAACTTACAAATTCAGATTCAAAAAGAATTGGAAAAAAATAGAAAAAAAGAGCAACAACTCCTTCAACAATCACGCCTAGCCCAGATGGGGGAGATGATAAGTATGATAGCCCACCAATGGAGACAACCACTAGGGGCAATATCTACAACAGCAGTAAGTATGAGGTTTGCAATAGAGTTAGAGGAGTATGATCTTGATACAAAAGATGGACAAGAGAAACAAAATGAATATCTCTTAAATAAACTAAATAATATAGAGAAGTATGTTCAGAATCTAACAACAACAATAGATGACTTCAGAAACTTCTATAAACCAAATAAAAAGAGAGTAGAGAGTAGTTTAAAAGATATATGTGAAAGATCATTAAGTATTATAAAAGCATCACTAGAGTCAGATGGAATCGAGATAATAAATCAATATAACTCAAAAGAGTAGATAGAGTTATACGATAATGAGATGATGCAAGTTATTTTAAATATCTTGAAAAATGCCCAAGATAACTTTAAAGAGAAGAGGATCAAAAATCCACAAATAAGAATCATAACAGATAGGGATAGAATCTCAATATATGATAACGGTGGAGGGATACCAATAGATATAAAAGAGAAGATATTTGATCCATATTTTTCAACAAAAGATGAGAAGAATGGTACAGGATTAGGCTTATATATGTCAAAGATAATAGTAGAAGAGCATCATAATGGAGATATATACGCAGAGAATATTGATGGTGGTGTTTGTTTTATTATTGAGTTAAATAATAAAATAACTATAAGTAAAAAGTTTTAACCCACTTATACACTATTATTTCATCTATTTTTGTGTTAGTATAGTATTATTAGATTCAATGT
>JAYEKJ010000106.1:6322-11305 GCA_034660975.1 Campylobacterota bacterium | reverse complement strand
CTATTTAGCCCCAACCTTTGATAAAACAACTTTAATAGTTTTCATAAATATCACAAAATCCATCCACAAAGACCAGTTTTGTATATACCATGTATCTAAATCTACCCTTTGTTTAAAAGTTAAATCATTTCTTCCACTCACCTGCCAAAGACCTGTGATTCCGGGGTGTACTTTTAGTATTATCTCTTCATTGAGTTCACCGATTTTCTCTTTTTCACTAATCATATATGGGCGTGGACCTATGAGATTCATATCACCTCTAAGTATGTTATAAAACTGAGGAAATTCATCTAAAGATGTTTTTCGTAAGAAGTTTCCTACCTTTGTGATTCTTGGGTCATTTTTATATTTATGATATGTTTTATAGTTCTCAACCTCATCCGGATTTTCAGCTAAATACTTATCTAGCATACCTTGAGAGTCGCTGTGCATTGTTCTATATTTATAACAACTAAATGGTTTAGAATCTTTACCAAGTCTTTTTTGTTTGAAAATCGCACTACCTTTAGAATCTGCTTTGATTAATAAAGATATAAAAATATGTAAAATAAATGCAAAAGGAAAAATAATCATCACTAACAGATTTTCAAAAAGATACTTAATAAAAGTGTTTTTATAGTTGAGTAGTCTGTTTTCTATATGTATAGCTGATAATCGTATATTTGAGTAATCAATTATACTTGCATGGGAAAAATCAAGATGATCCATATAGGGAATCACATAAATATCTTTTGTTATTTTTGTATAATTTTTTATAATACTCTGCAACTCTGTAATTTCAAAGTTTTTTGAAGAGATTATGAGCATATCGTAATTGGCATCACTATTTTTAAATCCAAAATACCAATTTTTTTCTATCTCATTTTTTAGAATCTCTTCTTGAATCCCTTTTGCTAAAACTTTAACTTTTATTCTAAATATCTCTAGTTTAAAGAGTTGATTCTTGAAAATTCTCTTAAAAAATGGGACTATAAAAATCGCAAAAGTAAAAAAAATAAATATAAAACTTCTTGAATAATCATCAGACATTTTCGTAAGGGTAAGCATTGTAAATACTGCAAGAGCAGAGAACATTAAGCCTTTTATCACCCTTTTCATATCACCCCAAAAATCATGTCTAGTAAAATATATTTTTTCAAACATAAACATTAAAAGAATAATCACAAGAATCCAATAATATTTTTCAATTGTTTGTATCTCAAAAGATGGTAATGAATCTATAAAAAAATTGCTTCTAAAAAAGATTGCTAATTCCAAAGATGATACCAAAGCGATAAAATCTATAAAAAGTAGTATAAAAAAAAGTAGGTATGCGGATGGGTTAAATTTATTTGTATTCATAAGTGAATTATACTTTAAAATAGTGCTATATTTGATTAAGTTTAGTTGATATAAACCCTTTTATCTCCTCTTTAAATCTTTGTGTAGAAAATGACTGTGCTTGCCCAGAAATCTGCTTTGCATCAAAAGATATAGTTTCAAACTCTTTTACGCCCTTTATTATCTCATCTATATTTTGTTCTTTAAAATGAATCCCATTTACTTTGTCTTGAACTGTCTCTGCCGTTCCACCCTCACTCAAGGCTATCACAGGAGTACCACAAGCCATCGCTTCTATGGGTACAATACCAAAATCTTCAACAGCTGCATAAACAAATGCTTTTGCTTTTTGCATATAATCAATCATCACAGATTTTTTTTGAAATCCTAAAACTTCAATATTTGATTTTGCGATCTTTTTAATCTCTTCGTATTCTTCACCATCACCAATTACAACTAATTTTTTATCTGGCATCTTATTAAATGCCTCTACTATTAGTTTTGTTTTTTTATATGGAACAAGTCTTGAAGCTGTAAGATAAAACTGCTCTTTTTTCTCAAAAAGTTTGAAATTTTCTACATCAACTGGTGGATATATCACTACGGAATCTCTGTCGTATGTTTTTCTTATTCTATTTTGTACAAACTTAGAGTTTGCTATAAAAAAATCAACACTATCAAGAGTTTTAATATCAAATTTTCGGATATATTTGAGTGTATTTTGAACTAAGAACTTTTTTGGCTGTTTTAGGTTTGAAGTGTATTCATCATACAGATCCCAAGCATAACGGATAGGGGTATGACAATAAGATATATGTATCTGCTCTTTTGTAGTTTTGACACCCTTTGCAACTGCCCATGAACTACTAATAATTAAATCATAAGAGCTCAAATCAAAACTCTCTATCGCTTTTGGAAATAGAGGTAAATAGTTTCTAAAATGATTTTTAGCAAATGGAAGTTTTTGTATAAAAGAGGTTTTTACACTTCTATTATCTAGTATAGTTTCTCTATCTTCATCACTTAAAAAATCAACAAGTGAGAAGATCTCGGCAGTTGGGTATATCTCTACTATCGCTTTTAATACTTTTTCAGCTCCAGCATCAGTTACTAACCAATCGTGTACTATTGCGATTTTATGATTCAAACATAGCTCTTAGAGTATCTTTAAAATCTTTTTGTTTTACAACACCTAGCATCTCAAATAGTTTTTTAGGTGAGCCTGTAAGAGATTTAATCTCATCTTTTCGTACAAAGGCTGGATTAACTTTTACTTCTATCATATATCCTGCTATATCATTCATCATATCTATCACATCGAGAAGTTTTATACCTCTGTTTGAGCAGATATTTACCATTTGAGATTTTTGCTTTGATTCTAAAAGTTTTTCATAAACATCACATACAAAACCAACATCATTAAACTCTCTACTTACATCAAGATTACCAAGCTCAATAATCTCTTTTTTCTCTTTAAAATGGTTTACAATTTTTGGGATTAAGAAGTTATCTGCTTGATTTACACCTGTATAGTTAAATGGTCTTGTGATTATTATATTTAGTTTATTGAAATAATTTTTTGCTAAAGATTCCATGGCATATTTACTCGCACCATAATGGTTTGCAGGTATAGGGCATAAAGATTCATCAAGAACTTCTAAACCTTGATTCCCATATATAGTTGCACTACTTGCTAATATAACTTTAGATGGATTCATATCTAACTCAACTAGAGAATCTAAAATATTTGTAGTTCCGATAGTGTTTACTTTGTAAAAATCCTCACTATCTCCATGGGCAGCAAAAGATATAGCAGATAGATGGATAATGAAATCAGGATTAACTTTTTTTAGTACAGATATAACATCTTTTTTATCTGTAATATCACACTTATATTTTTTCTCAGATGTATTGAATAGAGATGTGCCATATATATCGTAACCACAATTTTTAAGGTGTGACGATAGATAATTTCCCGTAAAACTATCTATCCCTGTAATTAAAACTTTTTTCATAACTTAAAAAGTTGCACCAATCTCATTTCTTCTTAAATCCTCTTTTACCATCATGCCACATAACTCTTCAAGGTCACATTTTGGTTCCCAACCAAGCTCATCTTTTGCTTTTTGAGGATTACCGATAAGAAGCTCAACCTCTGCTGGTCTGTAAAACTTAGGGTTTACTCTTACAACAGTCTCACCCGTTGCTTTGTTTATAGCGATTTCATCTTCAGCTGTTCCTTTGAACTCAACTTCAATTCCAGCACCCTTAAATGCCATAGTTACAAAATCACGAACAGTTTCAGTTCTATTTGTAGCTAAAACATAAGTATCTGGTTTCTCAGCTTGAAGCATAAGATACATCCCCTCTACATAGTCCTTAGCAAATCCCCAGTCTCTTTTAGCATCCATATTTCCTAGTTCCATACAATCGAGTTTACCTAGTTTGATTTTTGCTACTGAATCTGTAATTTTTCTTGTTACAAACTCTTTTCCTCTAAGTGGTGATTCATGGTTAAATAAGATTCCACTACATCCAAAGATATTATAAGATTCTCTATAATTAATAACCATCCAATGAGCATAAAGTTTTGCCACGCCATAAGGGCTTCTAGGGTAAAAAGGTGTACTCTCTTTTTGAGGAATCTCTTGAACCTCACCAAACATCTCAGATGTACTCGCTTGGTAGAATCTAATCTTAGGGTTTACAATTCTAATAGCTTCAAGAAGATGAACACAACCTAAACCTGTGATATGAGCAGTTGCAAGAGGTTGCTCAAACGAAACACCCACAAAACTCTGTGCAGCTAGATTATAAATCTCATCAGGTTGTATATCCATAAGCATTCTAATACTATTAGCTTGGTCTGTTAAATCATACTCAACTAGGTGTAGATTCTCATCGTTTTGTACACCTAACTCCTCTAGTCTCCAAAAATTAACAGATGATGTTCTACGGTATGTTCCATAAACTTCATAACCTTTAGCTAAAAGTAACTCTACTAAATACGCACCATCTTGACCTGTAACTCCTGTAACTATCGCTTTTTTCATATTTATCTCTTTTTTATTAATTTCAATTTAGTTTCTATATGGTTTCAATTTCGGTATTTTACCTATATTTCTCATAAATTCAACTGATGGTTAAACTCAGGAACTATTATTTTTAGTTGTTGAATTTTATCTGAAGTGCTTAGCAACTCTTCTATATCTTTATTTAGTTTTACAATGTCGTATTTAGTAGCTTGGGCTACTGTTATCGAGTGATAATCAGTCTTACAATCACTCTCATCTATAAGTAACTCCTCATAAAGCTTTTCACCTCTTCTTAGTCCGATAAACTCTATACCGATATCTTCTCTTCCACTCAAATCTATCATTTTTTGAGCTAAATCAACTATCTTGATTGGTTCACCCATATCGAGAATAAATATCTCACCCCCATTTCCAATCGCTCCAGCTTGAAGAACCAATTCACAAGCTTCAGGAATCAACATAAAATATCTTGTTATATCTCTATGAGTTACAGTTATATTTTGCCCTTTTTCTATTTGAGCTTTAAACTTTGGAATCACACTTCCACTACTTCCTAAAACATTTCCAAATCTAACAGCTACTATCTCTGTACCTTGTTGATTTGCGTTTTCTGAAGAAACTGCGTTTT
>JAYEKJ010000106.1:0-6222 GCA_034660975.1 Campylobacterota bacterium | reverse complement strand
TGCCCTTTTTCTATTTGAGCTTTAAACTTTGGAATCACACTTCCACTACTTCCTAAAACATTTCCAAATCTAACAGCTACTATCTCTGTACCTTGTTGATTTGCGTTTTCTGAAGAAACTGCGTTTTTTAAAGAAACTGCGTTTTCTAAAGAAACTGCGTTTTGGGCATAAAGTTCACATATTCTTTTTGTTGCACCCATAACATTTGTTGGTCTCACTGCTTTGTCTGTTGAGACTAAAACAACTTTTTTAACTCCATATTTTATAGATAAATCTATTATATTTTTTGTACCGATTATATTGTTTTTTATAGCTTCACCAATATTAGATTCAACTAATGGAACATGTTTATAAGCAGCAGCATGAAGTACAATATCGGGAGTGAAACTTTTAAATGTATTTTCCAAATCATCTACATTTACAACTGATTGAAGAACAGGAACAATATTTTTTGAATTAACCTCTTGCTCAATTTGGTAAAGATTAAATTCACTATGATCTAATAATATTATTTTTTTTGCTTTAAAAAATATAGATTGCCTCACTAATTCACTGCCAATACTTCCACCAGCTCCAGTTATAAGAATAACCTTGTCTTTTATAAAAAGTGATGTTTTTTTCTTATCTAAATCTTGTGGGTGTCTAGCAAGTAAATCTTCAAGTGATATATCTTTTAGCTGAGTTAAGAAATCTTTATCTCTTAAAATATCGTTTAATGATGGTAAAATCTGTATCTCATTAAAATAACTATTTAAACTTTTATATATATCATTAATTCTTTTTCTATTTACACTAGGCATTGCTATTACCAAAAGATTATAATTATGGGAGTTTAGTTTCTCTTTTAGTTTTTCTTGTGATACTATCTCTATGGAATCTACACTTCTACCTTGAAGATTTTTATCATCATCACAAAAAAATTGAACTCTATATTGACTATCACGAAACTCCTCTTTAAGTTTCAGTCCAGCTTTTCCAGCTCCATAAATTATAACTTTTTTTGTTTTTTCAACTTTACTTCGATTGATTAGATAATAGTAAGCATACATGATAAAATTTATCGAAAATATATATAAAAACAGTTCACTAGCTAAAAAATAGAGTTCAACTTGTTGATAAAATATTGGTACATAAGCTAAAAAAACAACTATATAAACAATACTTTTTATCAAAAATGTTTTTTGTGTAACCTTACTCCATGAGAGGGAATAATCTTTATAGATTGTTATTGAGCCAATTATTCTCATACATATAACAACTAAAACTATACTCCACTCAAAAGGGAGATGAAATATAAAAAAGGTCCACCAAAATGTAATCGTAGTTAAAACAATTATTACTAAAAAATTCAGAATCCGTTTATCTATATTCATACTATTATTTTATCCTAAACTAAATGGTTTCTTATTATCTACTAATTTTACAATAAGATACAAAAATATTATTGCAAATACAGATGAATAAAGTAAGTTTGATATAAAATAGACTAAAGAAAACAAAATTATATTTATTAAAATTGAATAAATCACAACTTTGCCGTGAGTTAGTCCACTCTGAACTGCCCTTTGATAGGTGTGTTTTCTATGAGCTTGACTTAACTTTTCTCCATTTTTATATCTTCTAAAAAGTGTCAAAGTTGCATCAAACCAGAAAACTCCAAATAAAATAATCCAAATCCATAAATTTGAAGATTCCTGATTTGCATAATACAAAGTAAATATAGCAATATTATAACCTAGTAGTGTACTTCCAACATCACCCATAAATATCTTTGCTTTATGCCAGTTCCAAACTAAAAAACCTAAAACTGAAAAAATAAGAATCAAAAAATACATATCTCCAAATAGTATGAATCCTGCCAATGCTAAAAAAACTGCTTCACTCCCTGCATATCCATCGATTCCATCTAAGAAATTGTAAAGATTTATAAACCAAACAATCATAAAAAAAGCAAAAAGGTTTGTAAAAATCTGATTTTCAAAAGCAACTATTCCTAAATCAAAACTATTTAATCCACCTAAAAAGTATAAGCCTAAAAAAGCTACTAAACTCTGCACTAAAAGCCTTAATTTTGCACTCAGCTCAAAGAGATCATCAAAATAGGAGATAGTAGCTATTATCACCCCAAGCATCAAAGCAAAATATAAAGAGCTGTTTATATCATCTACAAAATAAAGATAAGAGATTCCAACAAACCAAGTAGTAGCAATAGCTATCCCACCACCATGAGGAGTTGGAGTTGTATGTGAACTTCTATCGTTGGGAATATCTACAAGTGCTTTTTTTATGGCATAGTTTTTTATGAAGTATGTGAAGATAAATGATAATAAAAATATAGTTATGTATATCATTTTAAAATCTCTTTTATAGTTTTTAAATATTTTTCTATCACTATCCTCTCATCAAACTCTCTAATAATCTTCTCTCTCCCTGCCCTACCCATAGCTAATCTTTCATCTTGTGATAAATTTATCATCATCTCAATTTTACTTGCTAAATCTATTGCATTTTTAACTTCACATAAGTAGCCATTAACTCTATCATCGACAACCTCTTTGCAACCTGTTATATTACTTGTGATAATTGGTTTTGACATACTTGCAGATTCCATTAATGACATACTTAAACCCTCTCTATAAGATGGTAGTACAACACAGTCTGATTTGTTTATATAATCTACCACATTAGCAACAGAACCAAAGTAGTTAATATATTTCAAATTAACCCAACTATTTATTTCATCTTCTCTTACAGCAGTAGGATTATTTGAAGCTTGACCCATAAGCCAAAACTCAATATTACTATATTTCAATTTAACTATTTTAATCGCTTCTATATATTCGTATATACCCTTATCTTTTAAAACTCTAGCAATCATTAAAAATACTAATTTATCTGTTTGTTTATTAGCATTAAATGATTTAAACTTGTCTATATTTACACCTTCACCATTTATTAATTCAATTTTTGATTTATCTATTAATTTTCTATTTATAAATTCATCAATATCATCTTTGTTTATAAACCATACTTGCTCAGGGATTTTTAGTGCTATTTTATATAAAACCTTTGCTATTTTACTTGTAAAATTCTCATTTATAAATGTATAACCTAGTCCTGGAATAATAGAGATTGATTTACATCCAGATAACATTGTTGCGAAGGAACCATATATATTTGGCTTAATTGTATAATGTATTATTAAATTAGGTTTTATTTTTTTATAAATTTCATATAAATCATATACTAACTTTAAATCGTTGAATGGATTTGAACCATTATTATCAATTTTAATATCTATATATTCACAACCAATTTCTTCAATCTCTTTTGAATACTCATCAATTGGAGAAACTACATATACTTTATAGTTATTTTCAACTAAACTTTTCATAAGTCCGTATCTAAATTTAACCATGCTCCAAGAAGCATTAGATACTAATAATATTTTCTTCATATTGCAAAAATACCCTTATTAAAATTTATGAAATCATCAAGCCCTAAAAGCTCTTTTAATTTACTATTATCACAAATAGATTCTTTAATATCTCCATCTCTAGCATCAAAATAATTAGCCTTAAAATTTTTATTATATTTCTTATTCATTAAATAAAACAGATCGTTAATTGAAGTTTTCTTGGTAGTTCCAACACAAAAAATCTCTCCAGATATGTTATCTGTGTTCATAGCCTTTATATTACTAGTAGCAATATCTTTTACATAAATAAAATCTCTATACTGCTCACCATCTCCATATATATTTGGTATTACATTATTTTTAAATTTTTTATCAAAAATTGATATTACACCACTATAATCACTAGTATTACTTTGTCTTTCTCCATAAACATTGAAATATCGTAAGCATACTGTTTCTAAGCCATACAGTTCACTGTAAAGTTTCATATACTGTTCACCCATCAACTTTTCATATCCATATGGTGATATTGGGCTTAATATAGAACTCTCATTTTTTGGCTGAGTTAACTCATCACCATAAACAGCAGCACTACTAGAAAACACAACTCTTTTTACATTATTTTGTCTTGAAGATTCTAAAATGTTTAAAGTACCTTTTACATTGACTTCATTTGATAATAAGGGATTATGAATTGTTTCTTGCACTGAAACTATTGCTGCTAAATGATATACTTGACTTATATTATTTTCTTTTATTATTTTATCTATATTTTCAAAATCCCTAATATCTGCTTTAATAAATTTAAACCTATTGTTTTTATTAATTGATTCTATATATGTTAAATTATTTTTTGCGCCACTATAAAGGTTATCTATTCCTATTATATGATTGTTTGTATCTTTTAAAAGTTCTTCAATTATATGAGAAGCTATAAACCCTGCACATCCTGTTATTAAAATATTCATCTTTTACATCTCCATCTTTAACTATATTAGTAAAGTCAAGTAATCCTTTTTTTTAATCACAATATCACTTTTTCGTACTAAAATTCACTTCATATTCTTTAATAAAATTCTAAAAGTATTTAAACTAAAAGATGTTAAAAAAATCATCATTGAAATCTTTTTCTCTAATAATAAAAGAGCATACATATAATAAGCTTTTCTATATGATTTATCTGATTTTCTATCAGAGATAGAATTAATGTCAAATCTATAATTTATTAGAAAATCATCTAACAATAATATTTTTTTACCATTATACAGGTTTTCTATCCAAAACATCCAATCCTCTAAAGCGATTAAATTTTTATCCTCTTTAAATTTTAAACTTATATCTTTTTTCATCAATACGGTATTTATATTGATGAAATTAGAAAAATAAAGTATTGTTAAATCATTAAAAAAATATTTTAATTTATTATAAATTTTTTGATTTTTAAACTTACCTATCATTTCACTTTCTATATCAATCATATATGCTTTTGTATGAACTATGTCGCATCTATTAATTAGTAAGAAATTTAATTGCTTTTCCAATTTTTCAGGCAACCAAACATCATCAGCATCTAAAAATGCAATATACTCACCGTTTGAATTTTCTATACCTATATTTCTAGGTCTTGCTGGTCCACCAAAATTAGTTTCAGATTCTACTAATTTCACTCTTTTATCTTGTTTTTGAATTTTTTTTACTATCTCTATACTATCATCGGTTGAACAGTCATCTACAATAATTATTTCCAAATTTTCATATGTTTGGTTTAATACACTTTCAACTGTCTCTAATATATATTTTCGAGCATTATAAAGTGGTATGACAACTGATATTAAAACTTCTTTATTATCTATATTTACTTCCAATTATTTGCTCTCGATTTATCAATATATTCTTTTATTGTTCTAGTTGGTTTCCAACCTAAGGCTTCTGTTTTCGAGGTGACTACATCCGCTGTCATTCTATTACCTTTTCTCTCAGGTAACATTTGAATTTCACCACCATACATTTGGGCTATCTCTTTAATAGTAAAAGCTTCTGGACTTCCTATACCAAATTCATCACCAAATCCATTTTCACCAACTAAAATCAAACCATCAATAATATCATCTATGTGAGTGAAGTTTCTTTTTTGAGTACCTGGACTAACTATGGTCAAAGATTCATTATTTTTCATTTTTTCTTTAAATAATGCAATTAATGTAGCATATTTTCCTCTTTGAAGCTCTCTATTTCCATATACATTATAAAAGTATGTAATAGCATAAGAGATACCAAACCAAGTTCCATAATTTTGTACAAGTTCTGTGTTTGAAGCTTTACTCCAAGCATATGGAGACGCACTTCTTCCCATACCTCCATCACCAAACTTGGTACTACTTCCTGCATATACTATTTTTGCGCCAGTTCGTCTAACAAACTCTAGTACTGCAAAGATTCCATCTTTATTAAATTTCCAAACTTTTTCAATATCATCAAAACTTTGTTCAACTCTTGAATATTCACCAAGATGATAAACTATATCTGTATTAAAATCAATCAATTTATCAATATCTGAAGTTAATCCCTCTATATAAGTTACACCTGAAACATGATTATCTTTACTGCCAGTAAAATAGTTATCTAATGAATATACATCATTATCTTTATCAATTGCCAAGCGTTCACATAGATTACTACCTATAAAACCTGCTCCACCTGTTACTAAAATTTTTTTCTTCATATTTTAATTTACCTTTTAACTATCACTATTAAAGATGTCTCTTGTATAAACCTTATCTTTTACATCTATTATCAAATCTTCC
>JAYEKJ010000105.1:0-11327 GCA_034660975.1 Campylobacterota bacterium | reverse complement strand
AATATAGATTTGCTTTACTTATAATACTAATAGATTTTATTAACTAAAAGTTGCGCTGAAACTCTTCCATTAAACTCATTTTTTGCAACTGTGTAACTTGCACTAATTTTTCTACTTTCTGGCATCTCAAAAACAGTTCTAAAGGCGATAAGTTCTAAAGTATCTCTCTCGTGAGGATATTGTCTGATGGTGATCCTAGAGTGTGATTTATCTTTACCCATCAGTTTGATACTTACAACTTCTGCATCTTTTATAAAGAATCTAGGGCGAAGATTGGCTTCACCATAAGGTTCAAACTCTTCAAGTAGATTTAGTAACTCTAAATCTATAGAGTCTGAACTTAGAATCCCAGTTAATTGCTCTTTAGGTATAAAATCTTTTGGGTCTAATTTTGAAGCAGATTTATTTATAGCTTCCCTAAAAGCATCAATATTTTCCTCTAACAATCCAAGACCAGCTGCCATCTTATGACCACCAAATTTACTTAGAAATAATTCATTGGCTTTGATAAGTTCATAGATACTTACATCACCAATACTTCTAGCACTCCCCTTTGCAACACCATTCTCAATGCTAAGAACAATAGCGGGTCTTGAAAACTCCTCAACAAGCCTAGCAGCAACGATTCCAACAACACCCTCATGCCAACCCTCACCAGCTACTACTATCACATCATCATTTGGATTAGCTGACTCTTTAGCCATCTTTGTACACTCTGCTTCTGTCTCTTTTCTCTCATCATTTAATTGACCCAAAATCTCAAACTGTTTATAAGCTGTATGGGTATCTTTTGCTGTAAAAAAATTCAAAGCGATAGAGGCATCTTTAAGTCTTCCCGCTGAATTGATTCTAGGAGCGATTTGAAAAGCGATATCTTCAGAACTGATAGAAGACTTATTTAAAAAATCTTTTATGATGATAGAGGATGGACGGGTAGAGTTCATCAGAATCTTTAAACCCTCTTTGACAAGAGTTCTATTTATATCTATAAGAGGCATAATATCTGCAATAATAGCGATTGCCAAAATATCTAAAAACTGTTTCATATCAATTTTTAAGCCTAACTCTTTTTTTACAAGTGCTAAAAGTAACCAAGCTACCTGCGCCCCACAAATCTCTTTAAATGGATACCTGTCAGTTGAAAGTTTAGGATCTACTATCGCATAAGCATCAGGAAGAATCTCCGAGGGAGTATGATGGTCGGTGATGATTAATTCTATCCCTCTCTCTTTACAAATTCTAGATGCTTCAATAGCTGAGATTCCATTGTCAACTGTAATAATTAAATCTGTCTCGATTCTATCTAGTATGCTTGGACTAACTCCATATCCATCTTTAAAACGGTTCGGGATGATAGCTTCAAGTGGATAAGGAATACGCTTAAAAAAATCAACCATAATAGCCGTAGAGGCAACCCCATCAACATCATAATCACCTACAAGAGTAATTTTTTGATTGTTTCTAATAGCATCAGCGATTCTTTTAGCAGCTTTTGTTGAATCTTGAAGTAGGGTAGGATTTGGGATTTGAGATAATTTTTTATCTGAATCTGGAAATCGTAGAGATAAGAGTTGATATAAATCTTGTTTTGATAGAGTTTGTATATTTGTCATAATTTGTTCTTTTATTTAGTTTATAGGAGGAATAGTGGTTAAAGAGGGAAAATTAATCCCTCTTTTTGTAACTCAAGTATAATACTATTTAGTACCCAAACTAGCTTTAACAAAAGCTAAAATAGAAGGGTTTGGAGTTTGTAGTCTTGATGTAAATTCTGGATGAAATTGTACACCTAAGAACCATGGATGACCCTCAATCTCTACTGTTTCAATAAGACCATTTGATTCACCAGTAACAATCATACCAGCTTTTTCTAATTGTTCTCTATAAGCTGGGTTTGCTTCGTAACGGTGACGGTGTCTCTCATAAATTGTTTTTTCACCATTGTAAGCTTCTCTAATTATTGAACCCTCTTTCGTATTACATGGGTACTCACCAAGGCGAAGAGTTCCACCCATAGGGGACTGATGAGTTCTAAGTTGTGTATCACCACTTTGGTCGAGAAAGTTATCTATCAAGTAAATCATAGGATTTTTGGTATTTTCATCAAACTCAATAGAGTTTGCATCTTTTAGTCCTAAAACATTTCTAGCATATTCAACTAAAGTTAGTTGCATCCCTAAACAGATACCAAGGTATGGAACTTTGTTAACACGAGCATACTCAATAGCTTGAATCTTACCCTCAACACCACGAGAACCAAAACCACCAGCTACAAGGATAGAATCACACTCTTCTAAAAGTGCCTCAGCACCTTTTTTCTCTATCTCTTCAGAATCTATCCAACAAACTTCAACTCTTGTATCTAAATGAGCTCCAGCATGGATAAGTGATTCTGTTAAAGATTTGTAAGCCTCTTTAAGTTCAAGATATTTACCAACAAAACCAACAATCACTTTATCTTGAGGTGCAACAATTTTTTTAACTAAACTATCCCACTCACTCATATCAGGGTTAATATCGTCTAACTCTAACTCTAACTCTTTTGCAATAGGCTTTAAAATCCCTTGTTTCATAAAAGTGATAGGGATACTATAAATAGTTTTAGCATCTAACGCTTCTATCACAGAATTTGGATGAACATCACAAGACATTGCAAGTTTTTTCTTGAATGTTTTTGGTAGTCCATTTTCACTTCTAGCGATTATCATCTGAGGAGTAATCCCAATTCTACGAAGCTCTTGAACAGAGTGTTGAGTTGGTTTAGATTTTAGTTCACCAGCAGCTTTGATGAAAGGGATAAGTGTTACATGGATAAAAAATGTTCCCGCTACATCCTCATCATGTTTCATCTGTCTAATTGCTTCCATAAAAGGTAAACCCTCTATGTCACCAACAGTTCCACCAAGTTCCACCACTAAAATATCGTGACCTTCACCAGCTAGTTTAATTCTGTTTACAATCTCACCAACGATATGTGGGATAACTTGAATAGTTTGACCTAAGTAACCACCAGCTCTTTCTCTCTCTATAACTGAAGAATAAACTTGCCCAGTGGTAAAGTTAGAAGATTTTAAGTATGAAGAATCTAGAAATCTCTCATAGTTCCCGATATCTAAATCTGTTTCAGCTCCATCTTTAGTAACGAAAACTTCACCATGTTCTAGTGGAGACATAGTCCCAGGATCAACATTAATATACGGATCAATTTTTAACATACCCACTTTTTTACCTGAGTGTTTAAGTAAAGTACCAACACTAGCAGCTGTAATCCCTTTTCCAAGAGAGCTTAAAACTCCACCGGTAACAAAAATGTATTTAGTCATGCATCAACTCCATAATATTATTAATAATTCTCGATTATAATATAAAATCTCTTAAAATCTGTATAGCTCTTAGTTATATAGTATATAATACAAAAAAAATAAAAAAAGGCTTTTAATGGATTCTATGCTCCTTTATATTGTGATGGCATTAGGTGTTTCAACGATATTAAATCTATTTTTAAAACATTTTGGTTTTTCACAAATTATAGGCTATATTTTAACTGGTACTATTTTAGTGTACGCTTTTGATCTAAGAGATGTTGGTTATTCTCATACTTTAGAGCATATTGGTGAGTTTGGTATTGTATTTTTAATGTTTACGATAGGTTTAGAGATATCTTTATCCAAGATGAACACTATGAAAAAAGAGATATTTTTAAATGGCTTTATGCAGGTTGGTTTTACTGCTTTAGCTGTTTATGGTATTAGTCATTATTTGTTTGATTTACAGGAGAAATCTGCTTTAATCTTAGCACTTGCTTTTGCTTTATCCTCTACGGCAGTTGTTCTAAGTTACCTAAAAAGTTCAAAAGAGATCTATCGTCCTTATGGACAAAGAGCAACTGGAATCTTGATTTTTCAAGATATAGCTGTTATCCCAATTTTGATTTTATTAGGATTTTTAACAAGTGAAGGGGATGAATCGATTGCAGTGATTCTTAAAGATACTTTTTTAAGTGCAATTATTGTGATTGGTCTTCTTTTTGTAGTTGGAAAAAGGGTTATGACATGGTTACTACACTTTTCAGCATCTAGTGAACTTGATGAACTTTTTATGAGTTCTGTTCTTTTTATAGTTGTTGCTGCTTCTCTTTTAGCTTCATTTATGGGATTTACATATTCTCTAGGGGCTTTTGTAGCTGGGATGATTATAGCTGAGACGAAGTATCATCACAAAGTTGAATCTGATATATCACCATTTAAAGATATACTTTTAGGCACATTTTTCATCATCGTTGGTATGAAAGTTGATGTTGGATATTTATTAGAAAACTTTGGAACTATTGTAGGTATTTTTGTTTTAGTTTTGATTTTAAAAACGATTATAATGTACATTTTACTCCGTTTTACATCTTCTCATGCAGTCTCTTTAAAAACAGCTTTAGCATTATCTCAAGTTGGAGAGTTTTCGTTTGTGATTTTTGCAGTAGCATCATCGGGTGGGCTTTTAGAAAAAGAGTTAGAATCTCTTTTTATTTTAGTAGTGATTTTATCTATGATGATAACACCATTTTTTATTAGTAAAATAAGCTCTTTTGTAGATTATTTAAGAGGGGAAGAGTATATGGCTCCAGAAGCAACTGAGTTTGCAACTCGTCAAGATCATGTTATAGTGTGTGGGTATAGTGTTGTTGGTAAGTTTGTTGCTCAACATTTAGATGCTATAGCCGCCCCTTATGTGGTAATAGATAACTCTCCTAAACATGTTCAGGAGGCTATAAATGATGGAAAAGAGGCTTATTTAGGTGATATGTCAAAACTATCTATGCTTGAAACTGTACATACACAAAATTCAGCTGCTGTTATAGTTACACTTGATAATCTTGATAAAAAAAGAGCGATATGTGAAGCGATTTTAAAACAAACTAAAAACATAAATTTAATTGTAAAAGTAAACTCCTTAGAGGGTAAAAATAGTTTAAGTGATATAGGGATTACTACTATAGTTGATTCAAAAGTGGAGGTTGCTAGGGTATTAGTTGATAGGATGATGACTTGTCAGTTAAAGTACAGATAAATATCTGTACTTTAGAATATATTAATTACCACGACTTCCTGGTTTAATAGCTTCACTTCCATCTTTACAAAGTGGACATGCATCTGGAGCATACATCTCAAATGTAAAATCTGCTAATGCAAAAAATGGGATATTTGTTGGCAGTTTACAGTTAGGCTTAGTTGTTATATCAGAGTTTTCTCTTTTACAAAAACCACGATTTGCTAATGCCGCTGCACCAACAATTTTTCCACCTAAAGATTCTACTGCACGAGCAGCTTCCATAGCAGAGCCACCAGTAGTGATAATATCTTCACACATTAAAACTTTTTCATCTTTAGCTACTTCAAAGCCACGACGGATAGTCATAACACCCTCAACTCTCTCAGCAAAGATAAAACGAACATCAAGAGCAGTAGCAAGTGCAAAACCAGCGATAAGACCACCAAGAGCTGGAGCACAAACAGTGTCTATCTCTAAACCACTCTCTTTGATTTGTTGTGCGAGTGCTTCAGCTAAAAGTTTTGCAGTTTTTGGATCCTCTAAAACCTTTGCTGATTGAAGATAAAATTGTGAATGGTTACCAGAGCTTAATTTGAAGTGACCCTCTAGCAAAGCTTCAGCATCCATATATATTTTTTTTACATCCATCATTAAACCTTTGAAATCTCTGCTTCTTTATCTTTTACAATTTTATCAATATTTGCTGAGTGTTTGTCAGTTGTTTTTTGAATTGTATCTTGAGCAGCTTTAGATTCATCAGTTGTAATCTCTTTATCTTTTTCAAGTTTTTTGATTTGGTCATTTGAATTTTTTCTATCGTTTCTTAGAGAAACTTTAGCATTTTCACCCATCCCTTTCATCTGTTTTACAGATTCTTTTCTTTGTTCAACTGTCATAGCAGGGAAAAATAGTTTGATTTGCTCCCCATCATTACTTGGTGTAGCTCCAACATTTCCTTTAGAGATAGCAGATTCAATATCAGCTAAAAGATTTTTTTCCCAAGGGTTTACAACGATAGTAGTTGCATCACTTGCAATTACAGAACCAACTTGATCAAGAGGAGTCAGAGTTCCATAATAGTCAATTTTAACATTATCTAAAACTGAAGTAGTAATTTTACCAGTCCTAAGCGTTTTGAAGTCTCTTAGCATATGGTCTATGCTACCTTGCATTTTTGTTTCACATTCGTTATATATTTCGTTTAACATTGAAATTCCTTCGGGTTTATTGAAAATAATTGTCTAATTGTAGCAAGAAAAATTTAAGATGGAGTAAAAAGAATTATTGTTTAGAGTATGTATAGCTTCAAACTAAGATGAAGCTATACAAGGAGGATGTAACTATTTTGTAGTATCTTTTTCTACTGCTGGTGTAGTGATTGCGGTAGGAGCTACAATATTTGTTGAGTCAATCATATCATCAATTACAGAAGCTTGACTTGCTTGTGAATACATATATCCTAAAGTGATTGTATTTACAACAAACAAAAAACCTATTGTAAAAGTTGCTTTTGCTAAAAAACTGTTTGGACCTTTTGCTCCAAATACAGACTCATTTGAGCCACTATACGCACCAAGACCAATGCTTGAGCTTTTTTGTAATAGTACAGCTATAACGATGATAATAACTAAAACTATTTGAACAATAAGTAAAAAACTAGTTGTCATATAAATATTCCTGAATATAAAAAGTTGTGAATTATATCTAAAAAAACCAATATTACAAAATAGGGTATAATTTCAAAAATTATTAGGATTAATATATGAAAGACTTTAGAAATATAATTTTTGTGTTGATAATTTTGCTTTTTGCTTTACAGATGCTTGTTACGAAACAAGATGCTCCAAAGGCTAGTACAGCCTCTGAGATTAAGCCGATTATTTCATTGAGTACATTCTCTTTGTATGACATAGCTAAGCACTTAGTAGGGGATAGTGTGGAGTTAGTGATGATTCTCCCTTTTGGTGTAGATGCTCATAGTTTTGAACCAACACCTAAGTTGATGGCAAAGATTCAAAAAAGTGCTTTGGTTGTTTATAGTGGAGCAGGATTAGAACCATGGATAGACGGATTTGATTTTAAGAGTGATGTTATAAATATGAGTAAACATGTAAAACTTAAAGAGTTAGAATCAAAAGGTCATAAGCATCATGAACATCATGGAGAAAGTTGTAGTCATAGTGGAGTAGATCCCCATTATTGGTTAGATATTCAAAATATGGTTAAATCAACAAATATTATTAAAGATGCACTTATAAAGATTTCTCCAAACTTAAAAGAGCTATATGAAAATAATGCACAAAAATATATAACGATGCTCAAACTTTTAGATTCTGAGTATAAAAATGAACTTGATGAGTGTAAACTAGATACAATAATTGTAAACCATAATGCATTTTCGTATCTTTCTCATAACTATGGTTTTCATGTTGAAGCATTAAGTGGTTTATCTCCAGAAGCACAACCAAGCGCAAAACAGATGATTAAACTTACGCAACATGTTAAAGAGCATAACATTAAAACTATATTTTTTGAGAGTTTTGTAAGTGATAAAGCTATAAAAAGTATAGCATCGGAGGCTAAAGTTAATGTAGATGTTCTTCAACCACTAGGTAATATTACAGCAGATGAAGCGAAGAAAAAATTAACTTATGAAGATATTATGAGAAAAAATTTAGAAAAAATTTCTAAAGCTTTAGAGTGTAAATGAGATTTAAAATCCCAATCTTTGATGTGAAGAACCTGAACTTTAGTGTTTCAGGTCAACATATCTTATCAAATATATCTTTTGAGATTTTTAATTCTGAGTATATTGCTATTATAGGGCCAAATGGTGGTGGAAAAACTACATTAATAAGAATGTTATTAGGTTTAGAATCTCCAACAAACGGGGATATAAAACTTTTTGGAAAAAAACTAAAAGATTTTAAAGAGTGGGATAAGATAGGTTTCGTTCCCCAAAGAGCTTCCCATGTTGACGCTAACTTTCCAGCAACAGTACAAGATATTGTAAATATGGGTAGAACTTCAAAACGAGCTCTTTTTTCATCTATGAGTAAAGATGATAAAGAGATTGTAGAAGATTCTATGATTAAGATGGGTGTATTGGATTTAAAAGATAAAATGGTTGGAACATTATCTGGTGGTCAGAGGCAAAGGGTGATGATAGCGAGAGCTTTAGCTTCAAAACCAAAGATTCTTATACTTGATGAACCAAATACTGGTGTAGATATGGTTTCACAGAAAAATTTTTATGCACTTTTAGGTAAATTAAATAAAGAGGAAAATATCACTATTGTATTTATTACCCATGATATTGGTGTGATTGCAGATGATATTGGAAGGCTCTTTACAATAAATCAAAAAGCAATCATATGTAATGAGCCTAAAAAAGCTATGAGCTGTAAAGATATGAGTGAGCTTTATGGGATTGATGCTCATCTTATACATAATCATAGACATGAGCATTAGGACTTTGTAATGATAGAAATATTTGAATATGACTTTATGCAAAGGGCTTTTTTAGCAGGTGTAATTATTGCAATTCTTGCTTCTGTAAGTGGAACTTTTGTGGTGCTTAAAAGATACTCTATGATAAGTGAAACATTGGCTCATTCAGCACTTGTAGGTGTTGCTGTTGGTCTTGTAGCAGGGTATAATCCTCTTTGGGTAGCAGTAATGGTTGCAGTTTTTTCTGCGTGGCTTATAGAATATCTAAGAAGCTCTTTCTCTTTATATTCAGATGCGATACTTGCTATTTTGCTCTCAGGCTCATTGGCGATAGCAGTGATAATAGTATCTCTTGGTGGAGCATTTAATAACTCATTATTTTCATACCTTTTTGGTTCAATTCTTTCTGTAAGTGATGAAGATGTTATAACAATTTTAGTTTTTGGAAGCCTCTCTTTAGCACTTTTATTGGCATTTTCAAAAGAGTTATATTTTATAGCTTATGATGAAGAGGTTGCAAAAACAAGTGGAATCAAAGTTAAGTTATTGAACTATTTACTAGTCACTGTTGTAGCAATAATTATAGCCTTATCAATACGAGTTGTTGGAAGTTTATTAATAGGTGCATTGATGGTGATTCCAACAGTTGCCGCTTTACAGTTTAGAGTTGGATTTTTATTCACTATGTTTATATCTCTTCTTGTTGCAATATTTAGTGTTATCGCAGGTATGATTTTATCATTTTATTTCTCATTGCCATCCGGTGCTACTATAGTTATATGTGTACTTATCTTATTTATTATATCTTTAGTTGCTAACAAAAAATGAGAGTAAGTTCAGAGTTTTCAAAATATGCTTTACATTATGATTCTCGTAATGTAATTCAAAATAGAGTTATTGATAAACTTTTGAATTCTATCTCAAAGAAACCTCAGTATATTTTAGATTTGGGGTGTGGTAGTGGAGCTTTATGTAAAAAGGTAGATTGGAAGTATAAACATTTTACCGGCATTGATTTTGCCCCAGGGATGTTAGAACTTCATCCTAAATCAGAAAATATAGAGTGTATCTATGGTGATTTTAATGATAAAGGACTATTTGAGAATCTTTGTACATACAAGTATGATTATATATTTTCAGCTTCAGCATTACAATGGGCTGAGAATCTTAATAATATCTTTCAAAATGTACAAAAATTAGATGCACCTATTGCCTTAGCCATTTTTACATCAAATACATTTAAAATTTTAAATGAAACAGCCTCTTTAGAACCAATGTTAAAAAGTGTAGATGAGATAGATGAACTTCAAAAAAAGTATTTTGATGCTAATTTTGAAGTTGTAGAGTATAAATTAGAGTTTAAATCTGTAAGAGAGATGTTTAAGTATATAAAACAGAGTGGTGTAAGTGGAGCAAGAAAAGTGCTTGATTATAAACAAACTAAAAAACTTATGAATAATTATCCAGTAAATTATTTAGAGTTTGAAGTGGCTTTTATCACTTCTCGTTAAGCACTATCTCTTTTTCTAAATTATAAAGTTCGTATCTTATATATTTAAAATTCTCGCTGTACTCTTGATTATGTAGCTTAAAAAGTTCCTCTAAAACTCTCGCTGATTCCTCTGCTCTTTTAAAATTAGCCAAAAGTATACTTTTTATATCAGTACGGTTTAGTTCACTTTTAGTAGTTGGACGAAGTACATCATTTATAGAATCTCTATGAAGAAGTAGTTCAGTAGTCTCATCTATTGTAGCTTTATGTCGGAGTAATTTTAATTTGGATGAGAGTTCTTTGTTGCTATCTCGATATCTCATAATATCTTCAACAACTCGTACACCCTCTTTGAGGCGGTTTATATTAGCATCAATCACCCGAAAAAGTTCAGGTGATAGTTTAGTGCTAGTCATCGTTATTGAAGATTCCAAATAGTTGAAGTAGAGCAGTAAAGATATTTAGAAAATCTAAGTAAAGTGCTATTGCACCATCAATTGGAGTTTCATAAGCACCTTTCATAATGTTTTGAGTATCATAGATAACTAAAATACTAAAAAGTAATACAACAGCACCAGAGATCATAACATGCAACATAGGGTTACCGATAAAGATATTTAGTATTGAAAAACCAATAATTACAAATAAAGCAATCATCAATGGTTTTGTATAAGATGTAAAGTCTTTTGTTGTTTTAATAGCATAAAAACTCATAGCACCAAATACTACAGATGTCATAGCAAAAGCATTACCGATAATAGCAGCCCCACCACTCATACCAAGTGTTTTAGCTAGTAAAGGAGCAAGCATTAAACCTGTCATAAATACAAAGGCAAACATTACAGCCAGATTTATACCTGGTTTGTGTTTTACAAATTGTAAACCGATAAGTAAACCTATCTCTAAAGCAAACAGAGGCCAAAACATAGCATGTATAGCTCCAGCCATTGGAACACCAACATAAGCACCAACAGCACCAGCCATCATTGAAGCAGCAAAAAGTTTATAAGTCTCTTTTACAAAAGAGATAATTTGTGTATCACTTTTAGATGCACTTTCATAAGCAAATGAGTTTCCTCTTGCATAATCACGATCATATAGTCCCATTTTATTCCTTGAAAATGCTTTTGATTTAAAAAAGCATATATTTAATGTAGGGATTCTATATATAAAGAGTTAATACATTGTAACAAATAAATAAATAGTTTTAACGATAATAAAATAACAATTAAGTAATAAAGAAGATAATTTAAATTGCTATTATATGTAAGCATAAAGAAAGAGGAAAGGGAGAGCAAGTAAAAATCGAGAAAGAATTTCCATCTATTTCACACTTTAAGCT
>JAYEKJ010000104.1:0-11363 GCA_034660975.1 Campylobacterota bacterium | reverse complement strand
GATATAAGAGATTCAAATGATAATAACCTATGGGAAGATACTCAATGGGTATGGGATGATACAGCAAACCTAAAACAAAAAGTTATCTTTACACCAACTGAAAACACTGATTATTTTGTGGCAGTTGGAAACTGGGAGACAGGTACTTATTCTGTAGATATTAAAAGTGCAACGGTAGTAGCTGATGATCATGTTAATAAAGTAGCTGATTTTAATGCTAGTAGTGGTACTACATTTACAAATCAAACAGCTAGTGAAACAGCAACATTTGAAACAGAATTTGATAAAGATATATTTAAGTTACAAGCTACTGCAGGTACATCATACGAGATAACACTTACAAGTGGTGATGATATTTGGCCATGGATGGATGTTGTAGATAGTAATGATGAGTATCTATGGGATAGTATGGATTGGCAATGGGATCAAACAGCGAATCTAAAACAAAAAATTATATTTACACCTGAGGAAGCTGGTGATTATTTCATCAAACTAAATACAAATGAAACAGGTGATTATACTTTAAAAGTTAATACTATAGATTTAACTGATGACCATGCAAATTCTATAGCTGAAATAGCTACAGATGGAACAGATACTTTAACTATTGGTGCAAAAATAGATGCATCGCTTGAGACATCTGCTGATAAAGATTACTATATGTTTACAGTAGCTGCTGATAAAAAATATACTATTACGCTAGATAGTACAGCTAGTGATTTTTGGCCGTTCGTAGATGTGATAAGTGGTACTGATGAATGGGGTAATGATAACTATAATTGGCAAGATGTTCAATGGCAATGGGATGATAACTCAAAAGTAAAACTTACATTTACTCCACAAACAGCTGGAAACTACTACTTGAAAATTGATGGTGGTAGTGCAGGTGATTATAGTATTAAAATCGAAGATGCAGGAAGTACAATAATCTCTGGTGATGACCATACTAATAGTGTTACAGGAGATTTTTATACAGCAAATAATTTAGGTGCTGGTGAGTATGATAATACTTTTGCACATAGTGATGTAAATTCTGGCAAAGAGATAATCACTGGAAATATAGATACAAATGAAGATAAAGATATTTTCAAACTAAAAGATGCAAAAGCAAATCAAGCTTATGAAATTACTCTTAGTGCAGATAATACATGGCCGTACCTTGATGTCTTAGATAAAGATGGTAATTATCTTTGGAATAATGTAGATTGGATATATAGTGAAGACTCTAGTGTAAAAACAAAAGTTATTTTCACACCAACAACAGATGGTAACTATTTCTTTAAAGTTTCTGGATGGGAGATAGGCGAGTATAGTGTAGCAGTAGAAGCTATCACTATAGCAGCTGATGATCATGCAAACAATATAAAAGATGTAACAGGTGCTGATACTTATGAAAATCTTGATGCAAGTGGAGTTGAAAAAACTGGTAAAATAGATACGACTCACGATAAAGATTTCTTTAAACTTACAGCAGTTAAAGATGGTGTTTATACTATAACTTTAAGTAGTGCTGATATTTGGCCATATGTTGAAGTGCAAGATAAAGATGGTAATTATTTATGGGAAAATATTTCATGGGAATGGGATGATAGTGCTGATGTTAAAACTAAATTAGTATTTAAAGCTCCTGAAGCTAGAGACTACTACTTAAAAGTTGGTGGCTGGGAGACTGGTGATTATTCACTTAAAGTTTCTAAAGAGACTGTAGTGGAAGATTTAGTAGCTGATAGTGCATCAGAGACTGAAGCAATCGTAAAAACTGATGGTACAGTTACAATCGGTACGCTAGATACAACTTATGATAAAGATGTTTATAAGTTCTCAGTTGTAAGTGGTAAATCTTATGAGATTACTTTAAATTCTGATGATACTAATCCATATCTTAATATTATTGATGGTGATGAGAATTTTGTTTGGGATGGTGTTGAGTGGCAATGGGATGAAAATGTAGATAATAAGATTATATTTACACCTACTGCTTCAAAAGATTTTTACTTAAAAGTTGATGGCTGGGAGACTGGTGAATATGACTTAAGAGTAAAAGAATTAACAGATGATCATGCTAATAGTATAGCAGATGTAACAGATGTAAGTACATTTAATATGACTAGTGATACCCAAGTTATAAAAGGTAGTTTTGAAACATCAGCAGATGTTGATTATTTTAAATTGGTAGCTACTGAAAACTCTTCATACCAAATTACTTTAAGTAGTGATGATGATATTTGGCCATATTTAGATGTTATGGATGCAAGTGGAAATTACTTATGGAATGATATAGAATGTCAATGGGATGATTCTGATAGTGTAAAACAAAAACTTACATTTAGTGTAACTACTGTTGGTGATTATTATTTAAAAGTTGATGGTTGGGATACTGGAGATTATAGAGTAGAGATTGAAAAACTAGTTATAGAAGTTGATGATCATACAGATAGTGTAGATGGAGATTTTTATACTACTACAGCTGATGGAAATAATGACAATACATTTACTGGTTTAAGTAATGCAACTGATACAGAAACAATAATTGGTAAACTTGGAGAATCTTCAGATAAAGATTTCTTTAAATTAGCGGGTGAAGCTGGTAAGTCATATACAGTAACATTAACAACTACTGATAGTACATGGCCATACTTAGACATCTTAGATGCTGAAGGTAACTACCTTTGGGATGAGATAAACTGGGAATGGGATGAAAATTCTACAGCTAAAGTTATTATAAATGCATCTACTACAAAAGATTATTTTATAAAAGTTGATGGTTGGGAAGTTAGTGATTATTCACTTACTGTTACAAATACAACTGTTGCAGATGATTTTACAAATAGTGTAGAGGGTCCATGGTCTGGAAATGTATTTAGTTCTATAGGTGAGGCTGGAACTACTATAACTGGTGAACTTGAAACGACTTACGATAAAGATGTATTTAAACTAGATTTAGTAGCTGATGAAACTTATGAAGTAAATCTAAGTGCTGGTAATTCTAAATGGCCATATATGGAGCTATTAGATGAAAATGGTGAGTATATTTGGGAAAATATAGATAGTTTCTGGAATGAAGATAGTGATGGTGATGCTACTACTAATATTACAGATAGCTTTATATTTACAGCATCTGAAACAAAAGGCTACTTCTTAAAAGTAGATAATTGGGAAGCTACTACTTATAGTGTAGATGTTAAAAAACTTTCAGATACAGATGACCATGGCGATGATATAGCAAATGCTACTACTTTAACTGTTGGTGCAGCTGCTATCACGGCAGATTTAGAGACGGTAAAAGATTTAGATTATTTTGAAGTAGCTGTAGCAAGTAGTAAAACTTATGAAATTTTACTAAATACTACTGATGGTAGCTGGCCAAATATAGATGTAGTAAATGCTAATGGAGATTTTCTATGGAATAATGTTTCATGGGGTGAATGGGATAATGATGGTGATGCTACAAATGAAAATATACTTTACTTTACAGCTGATTCAACTGAGCTTATTTATCTAAAAGTAGATAGTTGGCAAGCAGTTGAAGATTATACACTTCAAGTAAATAAATTAGTAGTTGTTGCGGATGATTATGATAATACAGTTGATGATGCAAAAGATAATGATGCTGTTTTAGTAGATGGTACATCTATAGAGGGTGATCTTGAAACAACTTATGATAAAGATATATTCAAATTAAGTGCAACTGCTGGTAAATCTTATGAGATAACATTAGCTACAGATGGAGATACTTGGCCATATGTAAATATTTTAGATGAAAATGGTGATTCTGTTAATTGGGAAGATATTGACTGGCAATGGGATGATACTTTAGCATCTAAAATTACATTTAATCCAACAGAGACTAAAGATTACTTTATTATGGTTGATGGTTGGGAAGTTACTGACTATGATTTAAGAGTAAAAGATACTTCTTTGGTAGCGGACGATTTTAGTGCAGATATTACTACTACAGGGATAGTTGTAGTAGATGATGCTACAGGTACTAATGGTAAACTTGAAGTTCTTAATGATATAGACTGGATAAAAGTAACTTTAGATAATTCAAAAATATACAATCTTAGTATAGATGCAGATTTTGAAGTTATCATAGATGGTGTTTATGATGCACAAGGAAACTATATAGAGGGTACTTACTATGACAGTGCTGAAGATAGATTTCAAACAGATACTACTAGAGGAAGTGATACTACTACAGATTACTATATAGCAATAGCTGGACATAGTACAGGTTCATATAACATAAAAGTAAATGAATTTGTACCAGAAGTGACTGATAAAGAAGCAGATAGTATATCTACAACTGCATCAGTAAGTGTAAATAATGTTTATGATGGTAGTGTTGATTATGCTTATGATGAAGATTGGATTAAAATCAGACTTGAAAAAAATACAAATTATTGTATTGACTTAAAAGGTGATTCGTTAGATGATACTGTAATCAATGGTATTTATAATGAAAATGGCATACTTTTAGCAGATACATTTAATGATGATGCAAATGATTATACACTTGATTCAAAAGTAAGCTTTATAGCTTCTAGCTCAGGTGATTATTATATCTCAGTTGGTGGATTTGATACTGATGAGGGAAGTTATAAATTAACTACAACAATCATAACAGAAGCTGAGACGGTAGAAGTAGATGCATCTGAAAGTGATATAAATGATACTATATCAACAGCTATCGCTCCAAATGCTGTAGGAAGTTATGAAAGTGGAATCATAGATTATGCAGGGGACACTGATATGTATGAGTATGAGTTCCAAGCTGGACAAACTTATGACATAGCTCTTTTTGGTAGTCAAACAGATCATGGTACTTTAAACGATACATATCTTGATGGTCTTTATGATGCAAGTGGTAATCTTATAGCTGGTACTACAGATGATGATGGTGGTATTGGTACAAACTCACTTATCAGATATACAGCTGAAGAGGATGCTAAATATTATGTAAAAGCTGCCGCAGTTGATGATATGGTTGGTAGTTACGAAGTTAAAGTGTCTAAAGTAGATACAACTGAAGCTGAAGTTCAGCAAGCTTCAACTGGTTTTACAGAGGGTGATGGTTCATGGACTATTATGGTTTATATCGCAGCTGATAATAATCTTGAGGGTATGGGTATAGACGATATTAATGAGATGGAAGCGATAGATTTACCAGACAATGTAAATGTAACTTTCCTTTTTGATAGAACTGATGGTTATAGTACTGCTGAGGGTGATTGGACTGGGACAAAACAAGGTGTTATTTCACACGATAATGATATGTATTCTATAGGTAGTGCTATGGAAGATATAGGTGAGCAAAATACTGGTGATGGTCAGACATTAACAAACTTTATAGACTGGAGTACTCAAACGGCTGTTGCTGATAATTATGCACTTGTAGTGTGGAACCATGGTGGTGGTATCTCAGGTGTAGCTTGGGATGAAACAAGTGGTTATGATAATTTAGGTTTAAATGAGATGACAACAGCAGTTCAAAACTCTAGTGTAGATAAATTTGAGATGATAGGATTTGATGCTTGTCTTCAAGGTGTAGTTGATCAAAGTTATGCAGTTAAAGATGTAGCGGACATAGTAGTATCTAGTGAAGATAATGAACCAGGTGATGGTTGGGATTATGAGGGTTGGTTTGAAAAAATAGCAAACGATGCCGATGGTACAGTTACCGCTGATGAACTAGTAACTTATGTAGTAGATAGTTATGGTGAGTTTTATCAAAATTATTCATATACTACACAGAGTGCGGTTCACACAAATCAACTAGATGCTTTAAATAGTGCATTTAAAGATTTTAATGATACTCTTTCAAGTATGACAAGTGCTGAAAATAATCAGTTCAAATCAGATATAAAAGATGTACAAACTTTTGGTGCTTATGATGAGTATATGGATTTAGGTGATTTAGCTAAAATAGTTGATGATATATATGATGATAGTATTACAGATAATGCAATGCAAAATGCAGCACAAAGTTTATTTACAGCAGTTGATACAGCAGTATTCGCAGAAGTTTCAAATGATGATGATCCTACTGGTATTAGTATATATTACCCAGGATTTGATGATCAAAACTATATAGATGAATTTCAAATAGCTCAAGAGACTAACATCTCAAAATTATATGATGTATTAACAGCATAAAAGGATATAAATGTTTAAAAAAGTAGAATTATTAAGTAGAGTGAACCATAAAGATTTAACAATAGATGCACTAACTAACCTTGACTTCGCTAAAGAAGCGAGGTTAGTTACTTTAGGACTTAGTGAAGTTAGTAAGCTTACTTCGCTTTTACCTGTAGTTATTTCTGGAGGAGAAGATCAGCAGTTCATAGCATTTAATGCTTTGGCAAATCAAAATTGTTATTTTACAACTAATAGATGTCAAGATATATATTTGCCAATGTCTTTAAAGGGTTATCCATTTACTATGGTTGATTCTTATGAAGAGGGAAATGATGAAAGAAAATTCAGAGCAGTTGCTCTTGATGTTGAAAGTGAATTTATAGGTGATGATAAATCACATAAAATTTTTGAAGATGATGCAAAACTTGCTAAATTTGCACACTCAAAAGTTCAAATGGTTCAAAATCTAGATAAAGATAAAGCAAATTCTACAAGATTAATAAATGAGTTAAATAAACTAAATTTACTTGATAAAAGAAGCTTTGAGATAAAAATAGAAGATGGTAGTACAAAAAGTTTATTAAGTGATTTTTATGTTGTAAATAAACAAAGACTTTATGAACTTGATGATGAAGTTTTAGTTAGATGGGCAAAAAGTGGTTGGTTATTTGCTATAGAATCTCATATGGCATCAATTTCACAGATAAATACACTTCTTCAACAACTTATAAAAAAAGATGTTTAATATTATAGAATCTGAATTAAATTCAGATTCTATATACATAGCATTTAAAATCATAGAAAGAAATTACAATTGAATCAAAAAAATAAATTAGAGCTTTTTATTTCTCAGACAAAAAACATATTCCTTTTTGTAGGACTTCTTAGTTTAGTAGTAAATGTTTTAATGCTAACACCTACACTTTATATGCTGCAACTTTATGATAGAGTAGTAACTGGCAAGAGTGCTGAAACACTTCTTTCATTAACAGCAATAGTTGTATTTATATATATATTTTTATTTTTTATAGATTTTTTAAGACATAAAATAACTATACGCATAGGAAATAGATTTGATGAACTCTTAAATGAAGATATTTTCAAATCTCTTTTTAAATGGTCTATGTTAGAACCATCAAAAGCAAATACTCAACCATTAAAAGATTTATTTCAGATAAGACAGTTTTTAAGTGGTAATGTATTGTTGTCAATATTTGATTTACCTTGGACTATTGTTTATATCTTAGTATTATTTTTATTTCATCCTATTTTTGGTTGGTTTGCTGTTATGTCTATAGTGATTTTAAGTGCTATAGCTTTTGTAAATGAAAAAATGACAAAAGAATCTCAAGAGAAGTCAAATGCTCTTCATTCAACACAATTGGAACAATCAAATTTATATTTACAAAATAGTGAAGTTGTTAATAGTATGGGTATATTAAGTAATGTTCATACTACTCATAAGCAAGTAAGAGATGAATGGCTGGACTCACAGACAGCTACAAATGACCTTTCAACTTTATTTACAAGTTTAACAAAATATTTAAGAACATTTTTACAATCTATAATCTTAGGTATTGGAGCTTACTTAGTTATACAAGAAGAATTAAGCCCTGGAATGATGATAGCTGGATCTATACTTTTAGGTAGAGTTTTAGCACCTATAGATATTTTAGTTGGTCAATGGAAACAGGTGATTATAAGTAGAGAAGCAATTAATAGAATAATGAAATTACTAAAAGATACAATTTCTAAAGATGATGACAAAACACAATTACCTGAAATAATTGGAAATATAGATTTGAAAAATGTAAATATGATGATACCAAATACAAAAAATATGATTTTAAACAATATAAATTTATCTTTTAAAACTGGTGAAATAACTTGTTTAATAGGTGAAAGTGGTAGTGGAAAAACTACACTTATAAGAAGTATATTGGGTCTTTGGGGTGTAGGTAGTGGAAAAATATCTATAGATGGTGCAGATATAGAACAATATGATATGGAAAGTTTAGGTAAAGCAATAGGTTACTTACCACAAGATGTTGAACTTTTTGATGGAACGGTATCTCAAAATATAGCTTGTATGGGGGAAGTAGATGATAAGCTTGTTATTAGTGCAACACAGTTTTGTGATACTCATGAGATGATTTTAAATTTACCAAATGGCTATGATACTAAAATAGGTAAAAAAGGGACTATACTTTCAGGTGGTCAAAGACAAAGAATAGCAATAGCTAGAACTTTATATAATATTCCTAAGATTGTAATTTTAGATGAACCAAATTCAAATCTTGATGATAAAGGTGATTTGGCACTTGTTAAAACTCTTCAAAGATTAAAATCATCAAATACTACAGTGATAATAGTTACACATAAAATGAATATAGTAAAATATGTAGATAATGTAGTTCTTTTAAAAAATGGTCAAGTTGCTTCATCACTTACAACACAAGAGTTCTTTGAACAAATTTCTAAAGCTAAGATAGGTAGATAATGGTAAATAAGTTTGATATAACACACTATATAAAATATGCAACAATACTTTTAGTTGTTTTAGTATCTATTATATTATATTGGGGATATTTTGCTCCACTTAGTACATTGGCAGTTGCAAGTGGAAAGATTATTGTTTCAGGTCAAAATAAACAAGTACAGCATCTTGAAGGTGGTATAGTTAAAAAAATCTTTGTTAAAGATGGTGATAAAGTTAAGAAAGATGAACTTTTACTAAAGTTAGATGACACTCAATTAAAAGCAGAATATAATATACAGATAAAAAAAATAATAGAATTAAAAATTAAAAGAGATAGATTAATTGCACAAAAAGATGATTCTAAAAAAATAGTTTATGATAAAGATGTGGATGGGTATAATCAAGAAAGAGTAAAGAAATTAAAAGAGTTTCAAAATTCTATTTTTGTTTCAGAAAAAGGGTTGATTTTATCTCAAATAGAGATTATAAATAAAAAAATACAGGAATTAGGTGAAAAACTTAATGGAGTAGGTATTTCTATAAAAAATAAAAAATCATATATAGAGTCAATATCTGAGGAATTAGAAGAATTACAATCATTGTATGATGAACAGCTTATAGATAAGATAGAGTTGAGAGAACTTAAGCGAAAAAAAATTATTTTAGATGGTGAACTTAGTGATTTAAAAATAGAACAATCTTCATTAAAAGTAAATATCACTCAAAATGAAGAGGAAATTTTAAAAATAAAAAAAGAATTTATTACAAATGTTTTAAATGATTTAAAAGAACTATTAAGTGAAATAGATAGTTTAAATGAGCAAATAATAGCTACAAAAGATAAGCTTGAAAAAACAAATATAAAGTCTCCTCTTGCTGGGATTGTAGATGATATGCAAGTTTTCAATGTTGGCGGAGTTCTAAATAATGCTCAGGTTATAATGTCAATAGTTCCGAAGAACAGTAATTTAATTATACAAGCAAATTTGAATTTAACAGATATAGATACTATTATGATAGGGCAAAAAGCAGATATTACTTTTAGTGCTTTTAATACTAAAATGACATTTTCTATAGATGGAGTTGTAAGGTATATATCTGCTGATAGAAAAATAGATGAATCTACAAATTTACCATATTATCAAGTAGATATAGAAGTTAGTAAAGATGGGCATAAACAAGTAATAGAAAATGACTTTAAACTTAAAGTTGGTATGCCAGCAGATGTTATGATAAGAACAGGTTCTAGAACAATGCTTTCTTATATAATAAAACCTATATTAGATATGAAATTGAGGTCTTTCAATGAGGAATAGTCTTTTTATATTAAGTTTAGTGATTATTGTTAATCTAAATGGATTGACAATTCAAGATGCATATAAGAGAGTTCAAAAAATTAGTCCTGATTTAAAAGAATTAGAATATAAATATGATGCTTCTGTTTATGCTATTGAAAAAGAAAAAACAAAACAAAATATAAATATAACTTGGGATGCTAGTTATTCTAAATACAAGGATAGTACAGTTGAACCTTATTCATTGATTGTTGATAGTGGCACTTATAATATTATCTTAAATAAATCTCTTTATGATAAATCAATAAATTTAGACATAGATAAAAAAGAGATAGAACAAGAGATACAAAAAATAAATTTATTAAGTAAAAGGCAAGAATTACTTGTTGAATTATTTGAAAAATATTTAGAGATAGATAGGCTAGAATTACAAAAAAAATTAAATGAAAAAAATTTAAAAGTTGCAGAAGAAAGATTTCAAAAGAAAGATAAATTATTAAAGTTTGGATTAAGTACAAAAATAGAGTTTTATGAAGCAAGTGTAAGTTTGCATGAAGCTCAAAATAATTTTAATAATACTCAACAAAGTTATTTTATAGCCCTTTTGAATTTGGAAGATTTTTTAGATATTAAAATTAAATCAATTGAAAAAATCAATAAAAAAAACTTAATTTATGAAATAATAAACAAATATGAAAATTATGAAAATTTTGAACTTAATGATGATAGTTTTGAAACTTTAAAAGTTAGGCTTAATCAAAAATTAGAATTTATAAAGTTAAAACATGTAAAAAATTTATATATGCCAAAAGTAGATTTTTCTACTACTTATAATTATGTTGATTCAAGTTATAAATATGATGATGAACAAAAAATATTATTTAATTTTAAAGTAAGTGGATTATTTTATAAGGGTGGTTATTATAAAACCGCTAAAAATGAAATGACTTTATTATCTAAATCATCACAAGAAAATATAATTTTAAGTATAAGAGAAAATGATTTTGATTTTAGAGAAAAATTAATAAATTTGAAAAGTTCTATACTAGAATATCAATTGATGTTAAAAACACTTGAATCTAGTAAGTTACACTATGAGTATATGTTAAAAGCTCATGAAAAAGGTCTTAAGGATTTATCAGAGCTTTTAGATTCAGAAGCTAAAGTAAGTGAAGTAGAAAATAATATTATTGAAAGTAGTAAAAAATTAATTATATATTATATTAAATTACAGTTTCTAAGAAAAAAGTTAGATGAAGAATTTTTAACTAACTTCTCTCTAAACTCTATTTGATATAATAGAAAAAATAATTATATCAGGTTGTAAACTATGTTAAATCTTAAAAATCCAAATCTTTACAATAACCGTGAGCTTTCATGGTTAGAATTTAATACAAGAGTTTTAAAACAAGCTCAAGATGAATCGTTACCATTGTTAGAAAGACTAAAAT
>JAYEKJ010000103.1:7363-34352 GCA_034660975.1 Campylobacterota bacterium | reverse complement strand
GAAGTCTGCTGGATATGTTTTTCTCTTAGTGCTCATCTATTTTCCCCTCACTTTTGTATTTTTATTCTATCATCTGGAATAAGAATATTGTATTAAGTGGTTTGTTTTTCTGGGGACATTATACTTTTCCAATTTTTCACTATTTACTATGAGTGTATTAATTATAGAATCTAATGTTTTCTTAGAACTTATCAACTCTACATCTCTATCAAAATTTAAAATTTCGAAATGTTTTACTTGTGAGAATCTATCTGATAAATTTGTACAACCATTTGACAAAATATCAGCACCAGTTAAAGAAGCAGGACACTCATCTTCTAGTGAAGAGATATTGTCATTATCTTCATCATAAGAGATAGGTAAAGTATCTATATTATCAACGGCATCAACTCCTGAGAGTCCAACTTTTTGCATATAATCATACTCGTTGCCCATAATTCCAGCTACAAGTAACCCCATAGAATCAAGTATTCTATATTTAGCAAATAAACCATCATATTTGACCCTTATAATTTGTGATTTTGCATTGATAAAATCATTTTGAGCAGATAAGAGATCTAATAAAGTTCGTCTTCCTATGTCGTATTCCTCTTTATAAAGGTTAAGTGTTTCCTCACTAAAATCTCTATATTTAGCTAACTCTTTGAGTTGTCTCTCAAGCATAATATATGCTGACCAAGATAACTCTAGACCCTCAATAGTTTGTCTTTTAAGCTCATTTCTAGTTTGAGTATCACGATAAATAGCACTTATAGCTTTCGCTTTAGTATCAGAATCTGCACCACCTCTATATAGGTTGTATGTTAAAACTAAACCAGCACGAAATCTATTTTTTTCTTCCTCTATACCAAAAGTGTTATTATCTAAACTTTGTTGAATCATTAAATCAACTTTTGGATAAAAATCTTTTGATCTTTGCTCTTTTAAATACTGAGATGCTTTAATATTATAGTTACTAACCATAATTGATGGATTATGACGAATAGAATATACTGTTGCCTCACTCAATGTTGCTGGTAAAAAAACATCAAATTTTGGTATCTAAAGAGAATTAAGAGTAATTCTTTCTCCATATATTTTTTTAAAATTAAAGATAGAATCCATAGTGTTGTTTTCTTGAACAACTAAGTTTGAACGAGCAAGAAAAAGGGAAGATTCTATCTTTCTTACCTCAGATTTTGTTGTAAGTCCAGTGCTATATAAATCATTTACTTTTGAGAATATCTCTTCATTTATAGCAACATTCTCTTTTGCAGTAAAAAGAAGTTCTCTTTGCTTTACAATCTCTACATAACTTCTTGTCATTTTAAATGCTGAATCATTTGCTTTTTCAATGAAATTATATGCAGCTGCTACAATCCTTGATTTTTGATAATCAACTTTTGCTGTTGTACCAAAACCATTAAAAATGTTAAGCATAAAAGTCAATGAGTTTTCATAATAGCTTAAAGATGTATCATCAGCTAAAATATTGGAGTTTTTCTTATCCGTTTTCTCATGACCAATACTTGATACTAAATCTAAAGTGGGTAAATACTCAGAACGAGCAATACTTAAATCTCTTGATGTCTCTTTATAGTTTGCTAAACGCTCTAGTATAATTGGGTTAGTTTCTAAAACTATTGCAACACTTTCTTGTAATGTTTGTGCTTGAAGTAATGTTAATACACTCACAAATGAAAGTAAAATCTTCTTTATCATCTTAGTTTTCCTCTGCTTTTGTTAAAATAACTTCAATACGACGGTTTTCTGCTCTACCACTTAGGGTATCATTTGTTGCTATTGGTTCATCTGGACCTACACCATCTACACTTAATCTGCTTTTTTCAATATTATTACTTACTAACATATTAAATACAGCTTTTGCACGGTTAAGAGATAGTTTAATATTAGATTTGTAACTACCCATTGAATCTGTGTGACCTACAATTTTTGCATTATATTGAGGATATGCAAGTAAAAACTCAGCAAAATCATCTACCTTAGAAAAAGAATCTTCTAATATATCATATTTTGAAGTTTCAAAATTGAGTCTCAATGTAACTACTTTAATCTCCTCCATTAGAGGTTCAGAATCCTCGATTATTAACTCCTCTTTTTCAACAGATAGTTCTACTTTAGCAACTATATGACAACCATCTTTATCTACTTTTAGTTTTGCAGGTGTACCTAAACATTTATCACGAGAATCACTTACTTTATCTTGATCTTCATCATAAATAACTCTATATTGTTTTATCTCCATTTCACTACCAAGACTAAATAAAGCCTCACTACAACCACTATTATCGTATTTGCTATCGCAATCAACGGCATTAAGTATGGATATAGTTCCTAGTAAAAAAAGTGCATTAATTGTTTTCAAATCAATCTCTCCAAATTTATTTATAGAAGTATATCCCTAAAGGGGTCTCAAAAAAGTCTCATTTTAAAAGAAATATATAATTTAAACATTAGTTATTTTATTTTATTGTTATGTAGATTTTCTTGTGAAATTTGACTTCTGAAATAGGTTCAGTTCAAATATAGGTTGTTTAATATAGTTGTGCTCAGTAATAAATATATAACTTTTAATGATGTTATGAATAGCCTAAAAGAGTTAGAGTTACAAAAGTGTGATAGCTTAATTGGAGTGTTGGATTAAGTAGTTTTGATATGAGGAAACATTATATTTTAAAAATCCAAACTTTTAAAGTTTGGATTTTTAGGTATAAACTATATAAAATATAGCACCCCTTGCCAAATAACTGAACTAGAGATTCCAGCTGCAAATCCTGCAACTATATCATCACCCATAACCCCGATTCCACCTTTAGCTTCACGGTCGATTCTACCGATGATAGATGGTTTAGCAATATCAAAATATCTAAATAATGCAAAAGATAAAATTGATTGGATTAAAAAACCATTTTCTAAAGTTGTAACTTCACCCATCCCAACACTGATGGCAGGAGCAACACTAAGTGCAAACCACATACCAGCGAGTTCATCAATTACGATTCTTTTATCATCGTGAATACCACTTTCCTCTTCATATTTATTGATAGAACGGATAGCGATAATACTAATAAGTACAGTAGCTAAAAAAAGAGTTTGAGCCTCAAAGTAGATAAGAATCAACATACCTAAGGGTAAAGAGACTAGTGTCCCAACTGTGCCGGGAGCTTTAGGGCTTAACCCACTATATCCTAATGTTATAAAAAACCAATTCATTTTTTTCCTATGTTAGTGATGTTGTTTGATAAAGTTTCATTAACTCTAAATAAAAATCTTGTTCAGTATGCTCTTCTAAAAGTCCAGCTGCTGGTAAAATATCATAATATAATTTACCTAGATTTTTAAATCTATTTGGAAGAATTTTTGATAATAAAAATGCAGAGATCTCTTTTCTCATTAAAACAGCAGGGGGTAAAATTCCTAACTCTAGGAGTTCTAGAATCGAATCTGCATGATAAGCTGTTTGATGGTGTTGACCATGCGGGCATGTATCTTTACTTACAAGGGTTGTACACTGATCACAATATACATATTCACTAGCGATTTGCATATCTATATCTATTCCAACAACTTTATCTATAATAGACTTATTTGAATTACTATCATAGTACATCCCAAGTCCAGCATGATTTCTTCCAACAACTAGTCTATCACAACCATGATTTTTTGCTACAATTGCATCAATTATTATCTCATTTAATCCAGCAAATATATAGCTATTTTCCAATGGTACTACCACTACTCTATTTTTTGGCAAATAGTTGTTTATGAAGTATTCTAAAGTCTCTTTTCTAATCTCATAACTTAAATTTGTACTCTCATAAGGTTTCAGTAAAAATATTACAAGTAAATCAGTAGAATCTAGAGTTTGTCGAATTAATCTTTCATGCGCTCTATGTAGAGGGTTTACTGCCATAAAAAGCGAAGATGTGTGTTTAGCATTTATCAGTTTTTTTGCATCTGTAATTATTTTTATATTTTTATTTGGTGAGTGATTTATTATCTCGTAATGACCATTTATTGCCCAATGACCAAGTCTTTTTGTCGTTGCCATAACACCAGGGTGGGTTAAATCATCTGTTCCGTAAATATGTTTAATTCTATCAGTAGGATTTATTTTAAATACTTCATCAACTATCAGTATAGCAAACTCTTTACCCTCACAAAGGATAGTAATCTCTTCATCTTTTTTAATGCTAGACAACAATTGCTCATTTCTTTTACCAGCTGGTGCAAGGATAAAAGGGAAAGGGAAAGTTTTCCCTTCTATGAGTGAACTATCTAAAACTAGTTGAGTTTTATCTTTACCCATAAGTTTAGATACTGGATGAAGTAGTCCATCTTTTACTAACTCTAGTGCTGAAGCAGCTTCCCTGTCTATGAAAAGTGTTTTATTTTTTCTTGATGATGTCATACTTTTTTCGTTTTTCCCATAAGCTTTTTCTACTGATTCCTAATTTTTTAGAGAGTTCTGTATCTGGAAATTTGTGTTGATAGTTAAGTACTATAAATTTAACATAATCCTCTATCGGCAAAATATCACCTTGTTCAAAAACATTAGTATCACTTTTAATCTCAACCACATGGTGATCAACATCTTCAATCTTATCATTACTAGATACAATAATTTGTTTATCTGCTATCAAATCACAAAAATCTTTTTTATCAGTTTTCTTGAGAATTTGATAGTCGGTTATATATATTACATCGTTTTGTGGTAGAGAGTTTATTTCGTTGATAGCTTTTGCATTACTCAACGAAATAAAATGAATCGCTTGATTTTTCTTTTTTGCATATTCAAAAGCAAAAGCATCTGCATATTTTTGAAAACTTGATGAAACATATATCGGAAGATTAATATTATTATAGTCATGCTCTTTTGAAACACTTAAAAAAGTATGATTTAAGTATTTTTCATACGCTTCATTTCTTTTTTTAAGTTTTTCATAATCTTGATAATGATTTATTTTTCTTATTAACTCCTCAATCATAAAAGGCTTTAAAATATAATCTTTTGCTCCAGCAGATAAGGGCTTAGATACTGTGTCATTACTTATATATGAAACCATAAGAATTACAATAGAGTTTTTAAAATATTCAATGATAGGATTAAAATCTTGACCATTTATATTTGTTGAGAGTAAAACTACATCATAACCTGTACTTTTTACTGCATCTTTTGTAGATGTACACATCTCACAATTATGTCCTAACTCACCTAGCTTTGTAGCTATACTTTGTGCTAAATAAATCTCGTTTTCTATTATTAGTATTTTCAATTTTTTGTCCAATCATAATATTTTATATTTGCATTTGCAATAACTCCAACACCTTCACCTCGACCTATAAAGCCTAGTTTTTCAGTTGTTGTTGCTTTTATATTTACTCTCGAGCTATCTATTTTTAAAATATTAGCAAGTGTTTTTCTCATCTGTAATTTATATTTACCGACTCTTGGTTTTTCTGCTGCAATTGTTAAATCAATATTAACAATAACAAAACCAAAATTGTAAATTTTCGTAACAACTCTTCGCAGTAACTCTTTTGAATCTATACCTTTATAGCTATCATCATTATCAGGGAACATCATCCCAATATCCCCCATACCACAAGCACCAAGTAGAGCATCTATAAGAGCGTGTATCGCTACATCTCCATCACTGTGAGCTTTAAAACCAAAATCTGATTCTATTTTAACTCCACCAAGAAACATAGTTCCTTTTGTATCAAAAGCGTGAACATCAAATCCAGTTCCAGTTAAAATATCATTTGATGGTGGTTTTAGGCATGGAATTTTATTTAAGTCATGAACAAATGTGATTTTATGTGCATCCTCTTCACCTAAAACAAACTCTCTAGTTCCACCAGATGCAACTATTGCACTACTTTCATCAGTAAACTCTTCATCTGTTTGAAGTGCTTTTTTTAAGATAGTCGTAGATGATAGTTGAGGGGTTTGAACTCTTTTAACCTTATCTCTATCTATTGTTTTGTCTTCATAAACGATTGTATCACTTACTTTAAGGTATGGAACAATAGAATCTGCTTTCTCTTTTAAAGAGATAATTTTTCTTAAAAACTCCTCACTTATACAGGACCTTGCAATATCACTCACTAAAACATATTTTGTATCTACAATCTCTAAAGCATTTTTTAAAGATTGCTGTCTAGTGTTACCACCCTTTACAAAAGTGTAATCAGAATAATTTTTCATAAATTCAATATCATCATTTGAAGATGTGATTATAATATTTTTAAAAAATTGAGTTTTTTCAAAATTTTGTGCTACAAATTGCCACAAAGGAGTGTTATCACTTCTGAGCCATTGCTTTTTCACATTTAGTTCAAAACGGCTAGAGCTACCTGCTGCAAGTAAGATAAGGGTTAAATCTGACAATCAAAATCCTATACGGTTAAAGTGTTACGAAATTATACATTGCTAAACTTTTTTTCATCTTTTAGCTTGTGCATATTAGTCATATTCTATCAATCTTTACATAAAATATATAATCAATCAACTTACTTTATATTAGATTAACTTTATTTGATTATATTTCCAATATCTATTATATAAAATAATGAATAAGTTTATAAATTTTAGGAGAAACTATGAGAACTTCATGGGTAAAAAAGCGTGAAAATGATCCTGTTAGAACACAAATGTTTTATGCAAGAGAGGGTATTATTACAGAGGAGATGGAGTATGTTGCTAAGATAGAAAACTTATCTGCTGAGCTTGTTCGTAGTGAAATAGCAAGAGGAAGATTAATCATCCCTGCGAATGTAAACCATACTGCATTAGAGCCTATGGCGATTGGAATCGCTTCAACTTGTAAAATCAATGCAAATATTGGTTCATCTGCAATCGCTTCTGATGTTCAGGGTGAAGTTGAAAAGATGCAAGTATCTCAGCACTATAAAGCTGATACTGCTATGGATTTGTCAACTGGTGGTGATCTGGATGAGATTAGATCTGCTGTTATTGGTGCATCTAAGATTCCAATAGGTACAGTGCCAATCTATCAGATCCTTCACGATGTTGGAAACAACATAGAGGATTTAACTATCGAGGTAATGCTTGAAGTTTTAGAGCGTCAAGCACAACAGGGTGTATCTTACTTTACGATTCATGCTGGTTTCTTACTTGAAACTATGCCTAAAATTGCAAAAAGAAAGATGGGAATCGTATCTCGTGGTGGTTCATTGATGGCTGCATGGATGATGCATTACCATAGAGAGAATCCATTCTATACTGCTTATGATGAGATTTTAGATATTTGTGCTAAATATGATGTAGCTCTTTCATTGGGTGATTCTCTTCGTCCAGGTTGTTTAGCTGATGCTTCTGATGATGCACAGTTAGGTGAGCTTAAAGTTTTAGGTGATTTAACACTAAGAGCTTGGGAGAAAAATGTTCAAGTTATGATTGAGGGTCCAGGTCATGTTCCACTTAATCAAGTTGAGAGAAATATGAAACTACAAAGAGAACTTTGTCATGAAGCTCCTTTTTATATCCTTGGGCCATTAGTAACAGATATCGCAGCTGGATATGATCATATCTCTTCAGCTATCGGTGCTGCAGTTGGTGGATGGCATGGTGCTTCAATGTTATGTTATGTAACACCAAAAGAGCATTTAGGTCTTCCAAATGCTGATGATGTTCGTGAGGGGATTATCGCTTATAAAATCGCTGCTCACTCTGCTGATATAGCTAGAGGTAGAAAAGGTGCTAGAGATATAGATGATGAGATGAGTGATGCTCGTTATAACTTCAACTGGGAAAAACAGTTTGAACTTGCACTTGATGGTGAGAGAGCTAGAGAGTATCATGATGAGACTCTCCCTCAAGATGTATTTAAAGAAGCAGAGTTTTGTTCAATGTGTGGACCAAAATTTTGTTCTTATAAAATCACTCAAAACATTATGGATAACTCAGAGGGGATTGAGCAGATTATCGCAGATAACAAAGCAAAAGAGGAAACAGAAGCTTCAAAATAAAAATTAATTTTCTAAATAAGATAATATTTGTCTAATTTAGGTATTATAACAATTCTAAATATGAAAAATAAGCATAGTTTATCTATGCATGGGCTTGACGCCGAGTCAAACTTAGCGCTATGAAATAAATTAAAGGAAAAGAAAAATGACTGAAGAGATTGTAAAATCAGCTTTGTCAAAAGTTATGTATCCTGGTTTCACTAAAGATATTGTAACTTTTGGATTTGTAAAAAATATAGTAATAAATGGTAAAAATGTAACTTTTGATGTAGAGATTACATCGTCTGCTCCAGAAGTAGCACAACAAATTTTTGATGATTCTTTAAAAGAGTTAAAAGCAGTTGGTGCTGATAATGTAGCTCCAAATATTAAAGCTCCTGCAATGCCAAAAGCTGATGCACCTAAAAAGAAAAATATAGCTCCACAAGTTAAAAACTTCTTAATGGTAAGCTCAGGTAAGGGTGGGGTTGGTAAATCAACTACATCTGTAAATGTTGCTATCGCTCTTGCTGCTCAAGGGAAAAAAGTTGGTCTTTTAGATGCTGATATCTATGGTCCAAATATCCCTCGTATGATGGGTTTAGATAAGGTTAGACCAGAAGTAAATGGTAACAAAGTTTTACCACTTAAAGCTTATGGAATCGAAGTTATGTCTATGGGTTCTCTAATGGAAGAGGGTCAGTCACTTATGTGGCGTGGTGCTATGATTATGAAAGCGATTGAACAATTTTTAAGAGATATTTTATGGTCTGAGCTAGATGTTTTAGTTATAGATATGCCTCCAGGAACTGGTGATGCTCAGCTTACTCTTGCTCAGTCTGTTCCTGTAACTGCTGGTCTTACTGTAACAACTCCACAATCAGTATCTTTAGATGATTCTCGTCGTTCATTAGATATGTTCAAAAAACTTAATATCCCTTTAGCTGGAATCGTTGAGAATATGAGTGGATTTATCGCTCCAGATACTGGTGTTGAGTATGATATTTTTGGTAAAGGAACATCTCAGCCGATGGCAGATGAGTTTGATACTAAAATTATCGCTGAGGTTCCAATAGAGCCATCGATTAGAACAGGTGGTGATGAGGGTAAACCTATAACTTTTGTTAATCCAACTTGTGAAAGTGCAAAAAGATATGCAGCAGCAGCTGAGTCTATTTGGGCAACTATCGAAGAGGTTAATGCTCAAGGTGGTGCCGATAATGCATCAGTGCAACCAACAACACCTCCAGGGGTTAGTGCTTGTTCTATGTAGAGTAACTGCTCTTTACAAAATCAAAATAGCGACGCATCTTCTGCGTTGCTAATCTCGTCATGTACTAAAGTACACTTCCTCAATTATCGCCTTGAACCTGCATCACTCTTTTGATTTTTTACTGCAAATTGGTCTATTTATGTAGAAAAAGAAGCAATATATTAAAGTACACTTCCTCAATTATCGCCTTGAACCTGCATCACTCTTTTGATTTTTTACTTGGATTTTAAATTTATTAGTAGAAGAGTTTTATTATTCAGTGGAAAGATTTTAGCTATGCCTTAAAGTGCATAGCTTAGAAGTATTTTATTATCTAACATCATCACTTTCAGACATCTCGCATGTATAGTTAACTATCTTATTTCTACCAGTTGTTTTTGCAACATATAGAGCTGTATCAGCATATTTGATACATTTCCAAATAGTGTCACCATCATTAGGGAAGTTTGCTATCCCTATACTCATTGTTTTTTGGATTGTTTCTCCATTTCCAACATCAAATACTAAACTTGCAAATTTTTCATGAATTAAACTTGCTATTTTTATAGTTCCCTCTTCTGTGGCATTATGAAGCATCACAACAAACTCCTCTCCACCATAACGGATAGCTAAGTCAGATTCACGGATAGAACTTTTTAGAAGTTTACCAATCTCAACAATAACTTTATCTCCAATATCATGCCCATAAGTATCATTTACCATTTTAAACCAGTCAACATCAAGCATCAATACACTATAAGTTTCTTGTTCTCTTATTGCTTGATGCATAACCTGATCAATAAACTCTTCTAAAAATCTTCTGTTGTATAAACCTGTCATCCCATCTTTAAGTGATGTGTCGCGAAGTTTATCCATCAGTATTCTACTTTCTATTACTGGTTTAGCAGCTTCAAGGTAATTTCTAATACTAGGAATTAGTCCATTAATTCTACCTATCTCCTCTTCTCTTTCATCTGTAATAGATAATACTAGAGAGTTGTCATTATTGATTTGAAAAGGGATGCATATATATTGTAAATTGTTAGCTGTACAAGTTTGACATAGATTTACAAATTCATTAGATATAACATCAGTTTTAGTTCTGTGTGCACGACATTGTAAAACTTCTTTATTGACACTATTATCACAAATAGTAACTCCATCATCACTTATATAAATGAGTCTTCTCTCTTTGGATATATTGTTTATCTCATATAAACTAAAGCACTTAATTTGATATTTTATTTTTAAAATATCTGTGATTCTTGTATATATGATAACTCTTGTTTCATCTAATTCTATTGTTTTTTTGAATTTATATATATCTGAAAGCTCTTTTATAATTGTTTTTGCTTCATATAATGGGTCTGATGCTGTTGTGCAACCTTGAGGTATAAATGTAGATAGATTATATTTAATATCCCCAAATGCTTCTTGCATTTTTTTAAATAAGGTGTTCATTTGTACTGTAATACTTTTGCCATCTCCAGAAACAGATGTATAAAATTTATGAGTAAAATCTCCACTATATGCTTTTTTAATCCCATCTTGTAAATTTGAAAATAGTTTCATATAAGGTGTTACATAATAATTTATTAAGAAAAGAACTATAATAGTAAAGATTAAATTGATAGCAAGTATTTTTATTATTGTAACCATACCACTATTTCTCATATTAGTAATATCAAATTCCATACTTATTGCACCTAAAGTATCTTCTCTGTTCACATCATGGCAACTTAAACAGTTTGTACTACTATCAGCTGTTGCTTTATAAGGGATGGTAATTCTAAGAGTAATAGCTTCGCTACTTTCAATTACATCTTTAACTATCTCCCCGCTCTTTAATACTTCTGAATCTATGGCATCTCTTACAGTTTCATTATTAAAACCATCACCGTATTGTTTAATAACATGATCACTTCTAACCAACCACAACGATCTAATTTTTTCATTTGATGATATTTGATCTAAAAAATATTGTCTTTTATCCATAATGCCGTTAACCATATGAGATGTAAGACCATCTTTTACAATACTAGCTGTCATCTCTGCTTTATCAACAGCATGTTTAATGCTATAATCTCTGAAGTTTAATGAAGTGTTGACAATAGTAGCTGTTGCTAAAGTTAATAACATTACCGCTACTAGAAGGAGAAGTTTAGATTTTGTTTGCATAAAATATCACTTTAAATAATTTGATTTTAATAATATCTAATTATAAATAAATTTAAAGTGAAATTGGCAATAGAATGTGAATGAGTTGTGAATAATAACTATAATAAACTATTCAACAGTAACACTTTTAGCAAGGTTTCTAGGCATATCTACATCATTACCAAGCCTAACTGATATCTCCAAAGATAAAAGTTGAACAACAACCATCATCTCAAAAAACTCTAACATATAATCATCACACCTATTTATTTGTATAAAATCATCAGCTTTATCAAACTCTAAAGCACTGATAGCACAGATAGTAGAATCTCTTGCACTTAACTCTTCAACATTACTTTTTGTTTTTTCATAGTGAAGATGTTCTGGAAGTAGGGCGATAGTAAAAAGTTCAGGGTCAGCTAGAGCGATAGGACCATGTTTCATCTCTCCAGATGGATAACCCTCTGCGTGAAGATAAGATATCTCTTTTAGTTTTAGGGCACCCTCAAGGGCAAGGGGAAAGAAAACATCACGACCTATAAAGAAAAATCCATGACCATGAAGGTATCTTTTAGATAATCTTTTGATTCTCTCATGCATAGAATCTGTTACTTTTACAGATGATGGAATTTGTCTGATAAGTGAAATTTGTCTAGCAATCTCAGTAGTGCTAAGTGAGTTTTTAAGTTTTGCTACAAAAAGAGTAAGCATCCAAAAAACTGTAACCTGTGTAGCAAATGCTTTAGTGGAAGCTACCCCTTTTTCAACTCCAGCACGAGTTAATATACAAGCATCAGCTAATCTTACCATTGAGGAGTTATCAACATTACAAATCACCAATGTTTTAAGTCCAGCATTTTTTGCCATCTTTAGAGTTTCTAAAGTATCTGCTGTTTCACCACTTTGTGAGATAACTATAAAAAGAGTATTTTTGGTCATGATAGGTTGACGGTATCTAAACTCACTTGCAACCTCTATGGATGTTTTTATCTTTGCATATCTCTCAAAAAGGTAGGTTGCACTGAGTGCCGAGTGGTAAGATGTACCACAAGCACAAAGTTTTATCTCATCGATTCCATCAAATAAAGAATCATCTAACTCATCAAATCTAATCTCATCATCTTTAAGTCGTCCAAGCAGAGTATCTGAAATCACATCACTTTGCTCATAAATCTCTTTTTCCATAAAGAATCTATATCCATCTTTTTGAGCTGATAGTTTATTTTGTGAAAGTTTTGAGTAAAGAGGCTCTATCTTTTTATCATTTTTATTAAAGATAGTTATCTCATTAGAATCAACAAACCCATAATCACCATCTTCAAAATAGTTCACTTCATCAGCATAACCGATAAGGGGAGTATCAGAAGATGCAAAAAACTTCTCATCTTCACCATTTTTTCCAACTAACATTGGGGAACCATGTTTTGCAAAAAATATTGTTTTATCTTCACTTTTAGTTACTAGAAGAATCGCATAAGCACCCTCAAGTTGTGTTGAAGTCTTTTTAAATGCTTGAAATGGATTAGTTATAGTTTTGAGATTTTTTTCAAAAAGATGAACAATAACCTCTGTATCTGTTTGACTTAAAAATGTAACACCATCTGATAATAACTCTTTTTTTAACTCAACATAGTTCTCAATGATTCCATTGTGAACAACATAGGAAGTTTCCCCAATATGTGGATGAGCATTGAGTTCTGTTGGTTTTCCATGTGTTGCCCATCTTGTATGACCGATTCCAATAGCAAGACCATTAGTGTGAAAATCTTTAGTTTTCTCTTCAAGATTAACAAGCTTACCAGTTGCTTTATAAGAATCAAATTTACCATTGTTCAAAACAGCAATTCCAGCAGAATCGTAACCACGATACTCTAGCTCTTTTAGTCCATCAAGGAGAACTTTTTTTGTATCATTTTTTCCAATATAACCAACTATTCCACACATATACTTTCCTCTGTATTTAACAAATTATAAATTTTTTCTGTATTATCGCACATATTGTTGTTTTTTTCTATTAAGAAGCTATCTCTAACCTTGTGTTTTGAACTATGGATTTTTGCTGTGATGATATTGATATTTAATTTCTCAAAGCAATCCATAATATAAGCTAAAACACCTTTTTGATTCTTTGTATGAACACTAATCTCTGCGTGTGTTAGTGAGTGTTCACAATCTATATCTATTTCACATCTTTTAATCTCAACGCTATGAAGTTTAACCTGTTTTGACATATCAAAAGCATTATCTATAATATCTTCAATAAGTGCTAATTCACTTCCACTCTCATTTTGTAAAAACTCTATTTTGAAATATTTTAAATCATCAAAAAGTGTAAAAATCTCCATACTTCTAACATTAAGATGGCTAAGTGTTGCTAAAAGGTAAGAAATATTTAATGGAATCCGTCTAAAAATCTCAATACTAAGTGATTTTTCAGAGTTTACACTAAAACTATACTCCTTAGTTTCTCTCGCTTTTTTTGCAATATCTACTATATCTTGAGGTGTATGTTTAAAGAAAAATAGATTCGATTCTACACTAAGTATCTTTTTTTGTAAAAGTTTTGCTAACTCTTTGAATTCATTAAGATTGAGAACTCTTTTTTCAATAGTTAATCTTTTTGAAGCATCTGTAATTCTATCACTATTTTGTGAAACCTCTAGAGCATTTATATATAGTTCATATAAAAGTTTAGAGTTAAATGAGTTAAAAGTATCCCCACTAACACCATTTATATCTGCATAAGTAAGGATATATAATAGTTTTAGATTCTTAGCATCTTTTATATTTGACATAAATTTATAGAGAGTTTTTTCATTATAAATATTTTCTTTAAACGCAACACCACTCATAAGCACATGGTGTTTAATCAAAGTAACAGCACGAGATATAAGTTCATCATTTAGCTTTAGATGTTTAGCCAAAGGTACTATCAGTTTCGCCCCAACTTCGCTATGGTCTTGTTTTCTACCTTTTCCGGTATCATGAAAAAGTGTAACTATTTTAATAAGTAGCTTTTCATTAGAATCTAACTCATCATATATATTTTGAATAAAAGGCTCTTTTATATTTTCAAGTGCTTCAACAGATTTTATGGAGTGGATATCGACTGGATATGTATGATAGCCATCAAACTGTGGAAGATGAAGAACTTTTCTAAAACTTGAAAATAGTTTATGTAAGATTCCAGCATCATAAAAAAGTTTTAAAAATGAATAAACATGTTTTTTAGATAATAATTCTCTTAAAAGAGAATAAGTTTTTGCTTTTAATGGGTGTGAAATTTTTGCATATGTAAATTGATTTAAAAAACCAGCATCAAAATGGTGAAATTTGTCATCAAGTGAGACTAGAATCTCTAGTAAGGTATTTATATTTAGAGGTTTTAAATTGTATGAAGCAAACATCCTACCATCAAGCTCATAAATCCCTTTTCTTATTCGATTAGCTCTAAATTTAGATATATATCGTTTATCAAAGATATATGGTCGAACCATTTTTTTAACAAAAATTTGTGTAAAGTTATTGATTCTCCATTGAGCAGATAAAACTTTTGTAACAAGTTTTTGTTGATTCTTAAAGCCTAACATCTTACTTACTTGAGGAATATACTCTAAAAGAACTCTATCCTCTTGCTTATTTGCGATAAGATGTAAAGCACTTCTTACACGAAAAAGAAGCTCTAAAGCTACACGATACTCCTTATATTCCTCATCAGAAATAAGATTGTTGTTGAGTTCTTTTAGTGTTCTGACACCATATATAGTTTGTGCTACCCAAAAAAGAAGTTGAGAATCACGGAGTCCACCAACAGATTCTTTTATATTTGGTTGCATAGAGTTTGGATGTTTTTTTCTTCTTATTTGAGCCTCTTCAATCTTAGCTAAAATAAACTCTTTTTGTTTATAGAGCCTTATTTTTGTTAACTCTTTTGTCGTTGCTTGCCAAGTGAAATTTGAACCAGTTATAAAACGAGATTCCATTAAAGCAGTTCGAATCGTAGCATCTTCATTACTAGCTTTAAACAGGTCACTTACCTCATGAACTCTATGTCCTAGTTTTAACCCTGCATCAAGTGCTAGATAAAAAAGTTTTTCTATAATAAGCTCACTATTAAAACCATCAACTTTTTCATAAACTATAAGCAGGTCAATATCACTATGAACACATAACTGTTCACGACCATAACTACCAAGTGCAACTATTGTTATGGGGATAGAGTTTCTCATAGGGAGATAGTTCCCAAACAATCGTCTCAGTACAGTTTTATACATTAGGTCTATGATAGAATCAAGTTTTTTAGTATGTTTAACTAAAAAGTCTTTCCCTTGTGAGCTTTCAAAAAGTTCAAGTAAAGAGCTTTTGTATTCATTTATATAAACTTTAAAAAGTTTTGATAGCTCAAAATCTGAGCCTTTATTTTCTATAATATCTTCAATTTTTAATTTTATATTCAATTAAAATCCCTTTAAAATCCCTAAATATTTTTCCTCATTATAGTGTAGTTATTTTAATTGGCTATAATCCTTTTACTAATTTTGGAGAAATATTAATGACTATAACAAAAAGAGTTACATTTATTGCAAAAGAGGGTAGTGAAGATAAGATGAAAGAGCTTCTATCTGCAATGGTAGTTCCATCTAAAGCTGAAGATGGGTGTATTTTTTATGAGATTTTTCAATATGAAAACAATAAAAGAAAATTTATGGCTTATGAGAGTTGGAGAGATGAAACGGCTCTTGATGGGCATAAAGCATCAGCTCATTATGCTGTTTATAAATCAAGCTATGAACCATATTGTGAGAAAAAATATAGTGATGAGTTAGAGGTTTTAGTTTAGTCGATAAACTATTAAAAGATATGCGAAAAGTTTTATACTTTTCAAACTAGATTATTTAGATAATCTGATAATAATTCAAGGAAAAAAATGTATTTATTTACAAGTGAAGTAGTAAGCCCCGGACACCCAGATAAGTGTGCAGATATAATTGCAGACAGTATAGTTGATGCTTTAATCATAAAAGATTCTCAAAGTAGAGTCGCAAGTGAAGTTTTTGTAGCTGGTAACCATGTTGTGATTGGTGGTGAGGTTACATCAAATGCTAATCTTAGTGATGCTGATTATGAAAAAATAGTAAAAGATGCTCTAATAAACATCGGTTATGATGGAAAAAGTGCTTTTACAAAAGAGCAATGTCTTTACCCAGAGGAAGTAAAAGTTCAAGTTTTACTAAACTCTCAATCACCTGATATTAACCAAGGTGTTGACCAAGAAGATGGTGAGACTGGTGCTGGTGATCAGGGGATTATGTTTGGTTATGCTTCAAATGAGACGGCTGATTTTATGCCTGCAGCTATCACTTATGCAAGAGTTTTATCTGATAAAGTTTATAACTATGCCCTTAAACATAACCATAAACTGGGTGTTGATATTAAAACACAGGTTACACTTGACTATGGAAATAAAGAAAATTTTGAAAACTGTAACCCTCTCTCAATTCACACTATCGTGGTATCTGCTCCATCAAATGAAAATATGGATATTACAGAGGTTAGAGAACTACTTCAAGGTCTTATAGATGATGCTGGACTTCCTACAAACCTCTATGACCCTAAAAAAACAATAGTACATTTAAATCCAACAGGAAGATATGTAAGTCACTCTCCACTTCATGATTCTGGACTAACTGGTAGAAAACTAATTGTAGATAGTTTTGGTGGTTATGCTCCTATTGGTGGTGGTGCTCAAAGCTCTAAGGACTACACAAAAGTGGATAGAAGTGGACTTTATGCTGGAAGATGGATAGCAAAACATATAGTAGCTAGTGGATTAGCAAAAAAATGTTCAGTACAACTCTCCTATGCAATAGGTGTAGCAAAACCAACATCTGTTTCAGTAGATACTTATGGAACAATGAATGAGGGTGTAGATGATGATAAACTCTCAACATTTGTGAGTGAAAACTTCTCTTTAACTCCAAACTGGATAACAAATAAATTTGGATTAGATAAGCCAAGTGCCGAGAGTTTTCTTTATGCTGATGTAGCAGGAAGAGGACAAGTTGGTCAGAGTGATTATCCATGGGAAAAACTTGATGCTTTGGATGTTTTTGAGGTGTTGAAATAGAGTTTATTTAAAAAATGAACTTGAACAATATATTGAAGACTAAAAGGAAAATCTGATGCAAAATTTATGGAACGATGAAGAGGCGAAAAATTATAAGAGTGACTTAGAGATGCGTGTTTATACATCAAATCTTTTAGGTAGAAGTGATGAGCTAGTTTTACATGGTGGTGGCAATACTTCTGTGAAAACTACTATTGATGATGAGGAAATTCTACTTGTAAAAGGGAGTGGTTGGGACTTAGTCTCAATAAAAGCCGAGGGATTTGCACCTGTAAAGATGGCTACACTTTTAGAGATGGCAAAGCTAGAAACTCTTAGTGATTCTGATATGGTAAGTGGACAAAAAACTGCGATGATAGATAAATCAGCTCCAAACCCATCTGTTGAAGCTATCCTTCATGCTATCATCCCATTTAAAGTGGTTGACCATACTCATGCTGATGCTATTGTAACAATCTCAAATTCCCAGAGTGGAATAGAAAATATTAAAAAACTTTTTCCAAATTTTCTTATAGTTCCCTATGTTATGCCAGGATTTATTTTGGCAAAAACTATCAACGATATGATTCAAGATTTAGATTGGTCAAAATGTGAGGGGATAATCTTACACAATCATGGAATCTTTACCTTTGATGAGATGGCCCAAAACTCTTATGATAAGATGATAGACGCTGTTACTTTAGCAGAAAATTTTTTAAGCAAAAATGCAAAAATATCTTTTACTAAAAGTGATTCTAAGAGATTTGATTTTACTAAACTTCAAGAAATTTTATCAAAAGAGAAAGGGCATGAGGTGTTTGTAAAAGCCAACGATTCTGACCTTGCTTTTACATACTCTTCACAAGATAATTTAAAAACTTTTGCAAGTCGTGGAGTTTTGACTCCTGAACATATTATCAGAACAAAAAGAATCCCTCTTATCGTTGAAGATATATCAGATATAGAAGATTCTATAAATTCTTATAAAATAGAGTATAAAAAATATTTTGATAAATATTCAAAAGATGAAATATGTTTAAACCCAACACCTAATTATATAGTTGTAAGAGATTATGGAATCTTCTCTATTGGAAAAAATGAAAAAGAGACCAACATCATCAACGATATAATTGAGCATACCATGATGGCAGTATTAAGAGCTGATAAACTTGGTGGATATAAGTCTATTAGTGAAAAAGATAGTTTCGAGATGGAGTATTGGGAACTTGAACAAGTGAAGTTAAGAAAATAGGACACATTCGGAACCTCGAATTTATTCGAGGAAAGTGCTTTAACCCGAATTATGCAATAGAGAATTAAAAATTTAATCTATCATTGCAATCAAGGCACATTCATTAAAAATTTGCACCACCAACAAGGTGGCTTAAAAATTTTTACTAAATATCCCTTGATTACAAGCATAGGTGAATTTTGCAAGGTGCCCTTGGGGTATAAATTCCTATTGCATAATTCGGGTTTAATTAAATTTATCAGTCTCGAACAAGTTCGAGGTTCCGAGAGATTATATCAGTTATAAAAAAGGGAAACTAGGAGTTTAAAATGAATGAACACTTAAAAAATATAGAGATAAAAGATTTTAAATGTTTTAAAGATTTTAAGGCAGATGGTTTTAAAAGAGTTAATCTTATTGGTGGGAAAAACAATGTTGGTAAGACGGCTTTTATGGAGGGGTGTTGTATTAATGTTTATTCTCAAAGTGTGGCTCATTTTAGAGCAGTTTTAATACATACAAAAGTAGCTCGAGAAAAAATAAATTTACTTTTTCATGAAACAGTAATAGATGATAATAAGTTGCTTGAATCTTTTAGTAATATATTTATAAAATCAAATATTAATTCAGTTTCATTTAATGCTAAAGATAATGGAATAGAAAATATTTACACTTTTGAACTTAATAATGAAACATTCAAAATAAATGCAAATTTACTTTCAAAAAATACAAAACCTATGGATAACATTAGATTTATAGATAATTTTGGTTTCTCAAATAAAGAAATTAGTAAAAATTATGATGCAATTAAAAAAAGAAAAAAAGAAAATTTATTAAATGATATATTAAAAGAATTTGATAGTAGAATTAACTCATTTACAGTGATGTCAAATAATATGCCAAAATGTGAAATAAATGATTTTTTTTATGAAATTACAGATTTTGGTGATGGCTTAAAGCATTTAATTTCAATAGTTACAGCATTATTTCGTTGTGAAAATGGCTACCTTTTTATAGATGAAATAGATAATGGAATTCATTACACACAATTAGATAGACTTTGGGAAATAATCCTAAAAACATCAAAAGAACAAAATGTACAAGTATTCGCAACAACCCACTCAAAAGAGTGTATAGAATCTTATGCTAGAGTTGCTAAAAAACTTGAAGATGAAGATATCTGTTATATTAAAATGACACGATTAGAAGATGGTAGTATTAAAGCTGGTGTGAGAGACTATAAACTTTTAGAAAATAGTATGGAACAGAACCATGAGGTTCGAGGATGGTAAAAGTTGCCATATTTCATGAGGGAAAAAGTATAGATAAAAGTTTTTTTGAACTTTTATTAGATGAATTGGAATTAGATAAAAATAAAGTTCGATTCTATGGAATGGGTAATAAAAGTAATTTTTTTAAAATAGAAAATACAAACTATGAAGATTTATTACTTGAGATAGATGATACAACAATAGATAAAGTTTTATTTATCTTAGATTCTGACTATGAAAAAAATGATATAGTTTATGATGGATATGAAAATACTCTAAGAGAAATCAACTCAATAAGAGAAAAATTAAAGATTGAAAATAAAAGTGATGTTTTTATCGCCTATGATTTTAATTCTATTAAAAAAGAGGGCTATTTAGAATCTCTAATTTTATCCTCTATACCAAAAGAACAAAAAGAGTGCATAAAAACTTTTTTAGACTGTTCAAATTTTAAAGCTAAAAATCATCATAAAAGCATATTGAATGAGATATATAAAAAAGCTTACCCTGATACTTCATATAATTTTCCAGACCCATATTTTACAGAACTTAAACAAAAACTACAAAACTTATTTAACTCATAAACCAAAAAAGGAATCTTTTATCAAAACTCAAACCATAGGTTACTACTTCATAGTGATGGCAAGTGTCATTATAGTTTTAGCGGGAGTTAAAAGTGCTTCTGAGATTATTGTCTCTTTTCTTTTATCTTTATTTATGGCTATTATCTTATCTCCCACATATAACTTTTTTAACAAAAAAGCTCTTCCTAACGCTTTATCTCTTACCTTAGTTATGGGTATATTTATTATTATTATAACACTTGTAGTAAAACTTATAGGCTCCTCAGCTCAAGAGTTTCAATCAAATATAGGGTTTTATACACAGCAGTTAAGTAGTTATTATAGTACTGTTGTGAATTTTGCATCTAAGTTTGGAATAGAGATTTCAGTAGATGAGATATCTAGTATGATAAATCCTAATCAAGTAATGAGTTTTAGTAGTTCCATTTTACAAAGTATTGGTGGGATGTTTACAAATGGTTTTGTTGTACTTTTTACAGTGGCGTTTATGCTTTTAGAATCTAGCCATTTTATACAAAAAATAGAGTTTGCAAGTAGAGGTAATAACACTAACTCACATATATATGAGATAGCTTCTAAGATAAAGGAGTATATGGTTTTAAAAGCACTCATCTCTCTTTTAACGGGGTTTGTGGTGTGGATAGCCTTAGTGCTAATAGGAACAGATTACGCTTTTTTATGGGCAGTGATAGCTTTTCTTTTTAATTTCATACCAAATATAGGTTCAATTATCGCAGCTGTTCCAGTTATACTTTTGACACTTGTGCAACTAGGCTCATTTTCTGCGATGATGGTGATGGCAGTCTATGTTTTAGTCAATGTTATTATAGGTTCAGTAATTGAACCAAAAGTGATGGGTAAAGGTTTAGGGTTATCTACTTTAGTGGTGTTTTTATCATTGATTTTCTGGGGTTGGCTATTGGGGATAGTAGGGATGCTTTTATCTATCCCACTTACTATAATGCTTAAAATTGTACTTGATGCAAATGAAGATACTAAATCTTTTGGTGTGATTCTAGGTAGTGATGTTAACGATATAAATTTTAAAGATAAGGTTGAAAAATTATGAAATATTTAATGGCGATAGACGCAGGAACAGGTAGTGTCCGTGCTGTAATTTTTAACACAAAAGGGAACCAAATCTCTCTTTCTCAAAAAGAGTGGACACATATAGAGGAGTATGGTGTGCCAAACTCTATGAGTTTTGATTTTAAGAAAAACTGGCTTTTAACATGTCACTGTATTAAAGATGCTTTAGTAAAAGCAAATCTAAAAGGTGAAGATATTCTAGCTGTAAGTGCAACAAGTATGAGAGAGGGAATCGTTCTTTATGATAAAGATGGAAATGAACTTTGGGCAGTTGCAAATGTTGATGCAAGGGCTGATAAAGAGGTTAGGTATTTAAAAGAAAACTTTGATTCAATCGAAGAGGAGTTTTACAAAACCTCTGGTCAAACCTTTGCATTGGGTGCATTACCAAGAATTATGTGGCTCAAAAACAATCGACCTGAGATTTATGAAAGAGTAGCAAGAATCTCTATGATAGGTGATTGGGTTTTAGCTCGTCTTACTGGATTGATCGCAACGGATCCTAGTAATGGTGGAACTACTGGAATCTTCTCATTGAAATCTCGTGATTGGGTGAGTGATATGGCTACTAAAGCTGGAATCAAAGATGATATTTTCCCTCCGGTTTTAGAAGTTGGTACGCCAATTGGCAGGGTAAACAAAGAAGCATCAATAGATACAAAGCTATCTAAAAAAACTATGGTTGTGATGGGTGGTGGTGATGTTCAGTTAGGTTCAGCTGGATTAGGAGTGGTTGAAGATGGACAGGTAGCGATTTTAGGTGGTTCATTTTGGCAACAGATAGTAAATATACCGAGTGATGTCACACCTCCTCAAGATATGGCAATAAGAGTCAATCCACATGTTATAGCTGGACTTTCACAAGCAGAGGGAATCACTTTTTTCAGTGGTTTGATTATGCGATGGTTTAGAGATGCTTTTTGTGATTTGGAAAAATTAGAAGCAAAAGATTTAGGTATTGATACCTATGCACTTTTGGAGCAAAAAGCTAAAAATGTTCCGGTAGGTTCTTATGGGATTTTACCAATATTTTCAGATTCTATGAAGTATGGGGAGTGGTATCATGCAAGTCCTAGTTTTTTAAATCTTTCAATAGATCCTAAGATTTGTAACCGAAGCTCAATGTTTAGAGCATTAGAGGAAAATGCGTGTATTGTATCTGCTATAAATTTAGAAAAAATCAAAGAGTTTACATCAGTTGAGATAGATGAGATAGTTTTTGCTGGTGGAGCTAGTAAGGGTGAGCTATGGTCTCAAATTTTAGCAGATGTAACAGGGTGTAGAGTGAAGATTCCTAAAGTAACAGAAGCAACTGCACTTGGAGCTTGTATATCGGCAGGTGTGGGTGCTGGAATCTACCCATCACTTGTAGAAACCTCAAAAAAGTTAGTTGTTTGGGAAAAAGTTTATGAGCCAAATATGGAAAATAAAAAAATCTATGATGAGATAAAAGTTAAATGGCAAAAAGCTTATGAGGTACAATTAAAGTTGGTTGATGATAATATCACTACAAGTATGTGGAAAGCACCGGGATTATAACTTAAAGGATAGATTTATGCCTATCATATTTTTATTAGTATCATTAGTTAGTTTTATCTATGCAAATGGAACTTTGCAGATTAAAAAAGGTTGGCAACTTATAGGGGTTCCTTCAACTTTAAACATTGAAGAATCTTTTAATGATAAAAATGTAGAGATTCTATGGGGGTATGATGCCTTAAATCAGAGTTGGAGTGGATATTCTCCTATAAAATCTAAAAGTGTAGTGATTTCAGATAAATATACAATACTTAGAAAATTAGAGCCGTTTCAAGCATTGTGGATATTTTCTAAAGATGATTGGGAGTTAAACTACACTCCAGAAGAATCTTCGCAAAATCCTAAAAATAGAACTATCACACTTCAAGTAGGCTGGAATCTAGTCGCAATTCCTCAGCAAATAGTGGTCTCAGATAAGTTTTTTGGTGATGCTCTTGTGTGGAGATATAGCCAAGGTAAAGAGTGGAGTGTGAATGATGTAAGTTTAGATTTTCCACCTATAAGATCTATTAAGCAAAGTGAGGGGCTTTGGGTTAAAAGTGATGAGCTAAAAGATATTAATATTGATGAGAAAAGCTCTAAACTAAGTAGTTTTGAATCAAGAGATTCTATGCTCGGTTATATTCGTCAAATGATTGGGATGAACCAGTACTATTATATAGAAGAGAGTTACGATACCACATCTTCAGCAGAATCAGCAGAATCATCTAAAGTGACAAATGATGCAACAACTACAAACCTCCAAGAAGAGGGTGTAGATGAGGGTGATATTTTAAAACATGATGGTGTTTATATCTTTAGTGTAGATAATAATTATAAGCGAATTATTGTTACCTCTTTTGAAAATATTGCCAAACAAATATATACACCTATCACTTCGCTTGATTTTACAGCTAAAAATATCATCTCTGTATATCTTCAAGATTCCCGTTTAAGTGTTATCTCTTCTGGAGTGCAGATTTATCCTAGCAAAGGGGAAAATGAAGAGATAGTTTTTACGAGTTATCAAGATAATGTGGTATTGGATATATTTGATGTTAGCGATATAGCAGATATTAAAAAACTATCAACTCATATAATAGATGGGTATTATAAAGAGAGTAGATTGATTGCTGGAGAGCTGTATCTTATATCTCAATTTAGCCCAAGTGTGGAGTATGAGTATCCGAAAATTTATGTTGATACTATATGTACAACATTTGACAGAGATAAAACTTATGCAAACTGTGGTGTTTACAATACTATGGCTGAACCTATATCTAGTATCGATTATTCAGAAGTTTCATCAGATTCACTCTATAAATATAGTTGTGAATATGGGGAAGATTATCTGGCATGGGATAAAAACTATTGTTACCAATATAGTTATGATGATAAGGGTGCATGGAGATATGATTATGAGAATCCAATAGTGATTAGTGAAACCTTAATTCCAAATATCACATCAAAAGTCTCTAATAATACAAGTAAAAATGAGTTAATAAATTATAGTGCAATGTACGCACCGATAAAACTTAATCAAAGAGCAAATATCACAACTATTAGCCGATTCTTAATTGATTCTGGTGAATATAAAACAAATATTTCTTTTTTAGGGAACACTCATAAATATTACGCTTCATTAACTTCACTCTATTTAGTCTCTAATGAGTATCCACTTTATTATGATTATATCCATTATAAAGAGCAACAGATGATTTATAAGTTTTCACTTGATGAGAATCTCTCTTATGAGGGGAAAGGTTTTGTTGAGGGCAATATGTTAAATCAGTTTAGTATGAGTGAGAAAGATGATTATCTTCGTGTTGCTACAACTTCAGGGTGGAGTTGGTTCAATGATGGTGAGATAAAAAACTCCGTTTATACGCTTAAAGTTAAAAATAAAGAGTTGATTGTGGATGGGGTATTAACAGGGCTAGGGCATGAGGGTGAGCGTATCTATGCGGTGCGTTTTATGGGAGATCGTGGGTTTGTGGTAACTTTTAGACAAACTGATCCACTTTACACACTCGATATGAGTGATCCAAAAGAACCTAAGGTTGTTGGTGAACTCTCCATACCTGGATATTCTACTTATTTACACCCAATTGATGAGAATCGAGTGTTAAGCATAGGTCGTGATGCAGATGAAAATAGTGCTTCACCTGGGCTTCAGTTTCAACTATTTGATATAAGTGATTTCTCAAACCCAATCTTAGCAGATAAGATACAAATTGGAGATAGAGATACTTATACTTTTTCAGAAGCAGAGTATAACCATAAAGCCTTTAGTTATAGAGCGAGTGATTTGATGTTTGGAATCCCTTATCGTACTTATTTTGGAAAAGATAATACTAAAAACGAACATTTTGGAGTGTATCAAGTAGATGGTTTAAAGATAGAGAGTATTGATACTCTAACTTCAAGTAATTCCCGTTGGGGTGATGTGGGGCGTGGATTGATATTTGATTTGAATAATACAAGTTATGGAACCCTTTTTAAAGGTTCAAATATTATATGTGAAGAGATAAAATAAGGGTGATGAAAATGAAGTTAAAAACGACAATATTAATGGTATTAATAGTTTTTTTTATTGGGTGTAGCGATGAAGATATAGAGATAATGGATAGTTCAATTACTCCTCAACCTAGTGTAGAGGATGAATCAGTCCGTCCACCAAAACCACCATCTATTTAGCAACTTATTTTGATATAATTCGCGATAATAAAAAAGAGGGTAGGGTTAGATGGATTTGAGAGATAAGATTTTATCGGGTGAGCGTATAAATTTTGAGGAGGCATTGTCTCTTTATGATATGGATTTTTTTGAATTGGGTGAGTTAGCAGATTCTATTCGTCAAAAAAAACATGGCAAAAAAACATACTTTAATATCAACCGTCACATAAACCCTACTAATGTTTGTGCAGATATTTGTAAGTTTTGTGCTTACTCTGCAAATAGAAAAAATCCAAACCCTTATGCTATGAGTCATGATGAGATTATGAACATAGTAAAAGATGTAGAGTCTCGTGGTGTGAAAGAGGTTCATATCGTCTCAGCCCATAACCCTGATACTGGATTAGAGTGGTATTTGGAGATATTTAAAAAGATAAAAACTGCATACCCTGAACTTCATGTCAAAGCCTTAACTGCTGCTGAGGTTGATTTTCTTGCTCGTCATTATGGGAAAACTTATGATGAGATAATAGAGTTGATGGTTGAAAATGGTGTCGATTCTATGCCTGGTGGTGGAGCCGAGATTTTTGATGAAGAGGTTCGTGATTATATCTGTAAGGGTAAAGTGACCTCTGAGCAATGGTTAGATATCCACCAAAAATGGCATGAGAGGGGTAAACACTCTAATGTTACTATGCTTTTTGGTCATGTAGAATCTCGTGAGAATAGAATAGACCATATGATGAGAATCCGTGATTTACAAGATAAAACTGGTGGATTTAACTGTTTTATACCACTTGTTTATCAAACACAAAATAACTACTTGAAAATTGAGAATCCAGTAACTGCAAATGAGGTTTTAAAAACTATGGCTATTAGTCGTATAGTTTTAGATAATGTTCCTCACTTAAAAGCTTACTGGGTGACATCAACTGTAAATCTTGCTTTAGTGGCTCAGGAGTTTGGGGCGAATGATTTGGATGGAACGATTGAGAAAGAATCTATAAACTCAGCAGCTGGAGCTAAAAGTGCTAATGGTGTAAACCTTGACGATTTTACAAAGTTAATCAAAAATAGTGGATTTATCCCTGTTGAGAGAGATTCACTTTATAATGAAATAGCAACATACTA
>JAYEKJ010000103.1:0-7263 GCA_034660975.1 Campylobacterota bacterium | reverse complement strand
TAAAAGGTGCTATAAAGTATGATAGAATATCGGATATTAAAGAGTACCAAAGGAAATTAGAAATTTATGAATAGCTTAACAAGAGAAACAAAATTAACACTTATATATATTTTAGTTGCGTTTACATTTTCGGTTCTAATGAGGATGATTTGGGTTTATCAGTTTGAGGGTGTAGAGGCTTTTAAGTATGCTGGTGAATTTATGATAAATACTAATGATGGTTACTATTGGGCTGAGGGTGCTAGAGATATTTTGAGTGGTGTTTCTCAAAGTAATGATCTCTCCCCAATTACAAAAGCACCATCACAATTAACAGCACTAATTGCCTCTATTTTACCATTTTCATTTGAGAGTGTTATCCTTTATCTACCAATATATCTTAGTTCTCTTGTTGTAATACCTATTATTTTAATTGCTAAAAGTTTAGATAATTTAGAGATGGGTTTTATCGCTGCACTGTTAGCTTCAATTGCGTGGAGTTATTATAACCGTACAATGGTTGGATATTACGATACAGATATGTTAAATATAGTGATTCCAATGTTTCTTTTATGGTCAATTGTTTGGGCTATTAAAACAAATGAGGATAAATACTTACTAATTACAGCTATCGATATTTTAATATATAGATGGTGGTACCCACAAAGTTATGCCTTAGAGTTCTCATTTTTTGCTTTTATTTTAGTTCATGCCTTAATTTTTGATAGAAAAAATATGTATAACTATAAACTATTAGCAATCATGATGTTTGCTATGTTAAATATAGATGAATTAATTCGAATACCATTAGTTTTAGGGGCATTATTTATATTTAAAGAGGAAAAATTTCAAAAATATATTTATCATATTCTTGGAATCTCAATTATCTTATTTTTAGTTTCTGGTGGATTTGATCCAATTGTGGCTAAGTTAAAATCATATGTTTTTAAAGATGCAATTATCGTAGGTCAAGATGGTTTAAAACTTCATTTTTATTCTGTTATGCAGACTATACGAGAAGCTGGACAGATTCCTTTTGAGACTTTTGCTAATAGAATTAGTGGTCATGTAATCACTTTTATCCTCTCAATTATCGGTTATATCTATTTAGTTTATAGACATAATATGATGATATTTGCACTTCCATTAATTGGACTTGGTTTCTTAGCTAGTGTGGGTGGGTTGAGATTTACTATCTATGCTGTTCCAGCTTTGGCTTTAGGTATCGCTTTTTTAATTACAGAATTATCTTCAAAATTACCAAATAAGAAATTAAAATACTTAGCGATAGTAGTTTTTACTTTAGCTATCCTTTATCCAAATTATAAACATATAGAGGGGTATAAAGTTCCAACTGTTTTTAACTCTAGTGAAGTAGCTATTTTAGATACTTTAAAATCAAAGGCTGATAGGGAAGATTATACTATCGCTTGGTGGGATTATGGGTATCCAATTCGCTATTATGGGGATGTTAAAACACTTTCTGATGGTGCTATACACTCAGGAGTAGCTAATTTTCCAGTAAGTTATATCCTTACACATCCACAAAATGAATCAGCTAAGATGGCAAGACTTGATGTTGAATATACAGAAAAACGCTTTATACAAAAAGATAAAAACAGAGACTTAGATGATTATGAAAAAATAAAACTTGCATCAAATATAGAGGAGATGACAAAAAATTATGGATTTAATGATACAAATGATTTTTTATTATCACTTCAAACAGATATAGAGTTACCTAAAAAGACAAGAGATATCTACTTTTATCTACCTTTTAAGATGTTAAATATATATCCAACTGTAAGTGTGTTTTCAAACCTCAATCTTATGAATGGTGAGAAAGGTAAGCCCCCATTTTTTTATAAAAGTAGTGATTTTAAAGATAATGGAGATAGCATTGATTTAGGAAGAGGTATCTCCATTGATAAGGTTAAAGGTGTTTTAAAAGTAGGTACTCAAGAGGTAGCTATGAGAAGATTTGTTAGAACTTATTATGAACAAGATATGAAACTAAAAACAAATATTCAAAACCTTAATAAAGATAGTGGATTGAGCGTTATTTATATGTCTAGTTATAAGATGTTTTTAGTTTTAGATGAAAAAACTTACAACTCTTTATATATTCAGCTAATGGTTTTAGAGGAGTATGATAAAAACTTATTTGAAAAAGTTGATGTAAACCCATACGCTAAACTATATAAACTAAAGATTTAGGATTAATATGTCTCAAGATAATAAACAGATTAGAAAATGCCTATTTCCAGCAGCAGGTTATGGAACAAGATTTCTCCCAGCTACAAAAGCGATTCCAAAAGAGATGCTTCCTGTTTTAACTAAACCTCTTTTGCAGTATGGAGTAGAGGAAGCAGAGAGTGCAAATATCTCTAATATGGCGATAGTGACGGGTCGAGGAAAACGGGCAATAGAGGATCATTTTGATATATCTTATGAGCTTGAGCATCAGATAAAAGGAACTTCTAAAGAGCATTATCTTGATGATATTAGAGATATGATGGGTAAATGTAGATTCTCTTATACAAGACAAGTTGAGATGAAAGGTTTGGGTCATGCTATACTTTGTGGGGAAACACTTATAGGAGATGAGCCATTTGCAGTGATTTTAGCAGATGATTTATGTGATAATATAGATGGTAGTCCTGTACTAAAACAGATGGTGCGATTGTATGAAATATATAATTGTTCTATAGTTGCAGTAGAGGAGATACCACCACAAGATTCTAATAAATATGGTGTTATTGCAGGTAAAATGATAGAGGAGAATATTTTAAGAGTTAGTGATATGGTTGAAAAACCAGAGCCAAATGATGCTCCATCAAATTTAGCAATCATCGGTCGTTATATATTAACGCCAGATATTTTTGATATTTTAAGAGAAACTAAACCGGGAAAAGCTGGAGAGATTCAGATAACTGATGCCCTTCTTAAACAAGCAAAACAAGGCAATGTGATAGCATATAAATTTGAGGGTAAAAGATTTGATTGTGGTTCAGTTGATGGGTTTGTAGAAGCTACAAATTATTTTTATGATAAAGGTAGATAGATGAAATTTATTTTATTTCTCTTTTTATTTTCATCACTATTTGCATCAAAGCCAGAACTAATTCTTTTAAATAAGTATAAAGAGGATATAAATGTAACTTCATGGTATATGAGTGAAAAACTTGATGGTGTTAGAGCCTATTGGGATGGAGAGAAACTTATATCTCGTTCAGGTAAAATTTTCACTACTCCCAAATTTTTTACAAAAGAGTTTCCAAAGCATGAGCTAGATGGTGAGTTATGGAGTAAAAGGGAAGATTTCTCAAATGTTGTTTCAATTGTAAATAAAAAAACAGCTCATAATGGATGGAAGCAACTAAGATATAATATATTTGAAGTACCAAATGCTGATGGGAATCTAACTAAAAGATTAGAGAAAGTTAAAACAAGTAGATATATAAAACTAATCAAACAGATAAAAATAAAAAATAAAAAACATTTAGATGATTTTTTAAATAGTATTGAAAAAAAAGGTGGAGAGGGTGTTGTGGTTCGTGATGGAGCTTTACCTTATTACACCGGTAGAGATAATAACTCTTTAAAGCTTAAAAGTTATATAGATTCTGAATGTGAAGTTGTTGGGTATAATGGGGGACAAGGTAAATATGAGGGTATGATAGGTTCTTTGTCTTGTAGGATGAAAAATATGAAAGTTATAAAGATAGGCAGTGGTTTAAGTGAACGACAAAGGGCTACTCCACCATCAATTGGGACTATAATAACTTTTAAATATTATGGATTGACATCAAAAGGTAACCCTAGATTTCCGATTTTTTTAAGAGAGCGAAAATAGATTATGAACTATAAGCATAATTTTAATCCAACCATATCAGATGAAGAGATTTTTAATGAGATTCTTAAAGAGAAAGAGAGCATCGGTTACTATAATTTAGTTCATCAAGATACAAAAGAGTTTAAAGAATATGCTAAAAGTGTAAAACAAAAAAATATTTTAGTGATAGGGATAGGTGGCAGTACACTTGGAACTTATGCGATATATAAATTTTTAAAACACTCAAAAAGTTTAGATAAAAAACTATATTTCCTTGAAACAACAGACCCAATAGATATAAAATCAAAAATTGAGTTGATAGATTTAGAAGACACTCTTTTTATAGTTATCTCTAAATCAGGAACAACGGTTGAGACTATATCGATTTTTAAATATATAAACTCAATAATAAAGTGTGATAAAAATAATACTATTGCTATAACAGAAGATGATTCTAAACTAAATTCTTATGCAAAAATCAATGATATGAAAAGCTTTAAGATTCCAAAAAATGTAGGTGGAAGATTTTCTGTTTTTAGTGCAGTTGGGTTGTTACCTTTAGCGATAGTTGGTATAGATATTGATGAGCTTCTTTTAGGGGTCAAAGATATAGATGATTCCTTTTTTGGTACTATTGAAAATAGAGATGCGTATCATCGTATTTTAAATAAATCAAGATTTTTTGTAGAGTATAAAAATAGTTTTAATATAAATGTACTCTTCTCATACTCATCAAGGTTAGAGGGTTTTAATAAATGGTATATTCAACTTTGGGGAGAATCTTTAGGTAAGATTGATGTAAACTCTGCAAGACAGGGTTTAACCCCTATCGGCATTATCGGGCCGATAGATCAACACTCTTTTTTACAACTAATAGTTGAGGGGAGAAGAGATAAAACTGTAACTGTTATAAAAGTGGAGAATTTTGATAATGACTTGGAGATTCCATCTATTAAACTAGATGGCTTAGAGGAGTTAGATTATCTTGATAATTTGAAATTTTCTTCATTAATTAATAAACAAGCCGATGCTACTATTGAATCAATAAACATTTTAAATGATATTCCTTGTGATGTTATTACCATAGATGGTGTATGTGAAAAAAGTATTGCAAGTTTAATGTATGAATATGAGTTACTAACCTCTATCTGTGCTAAGTTTATGTATATTAATGCTTATGATCAACCAGGTGTAGAGAGTGGTAAAATAATTTTGAAAAAAAAGCTAGAGGGATTGAGTATATGAAAATACTTGTGATAGGTACAGCAGGATTTATATCATCCTATTTTAAAGAACTTTTAAAAGTTGAACCCGAATTATGCAATAGAGAATTTAAAAAGGTTATATGGTTATGAATAATTCAAAAAATATATTAAATTATATGTTTGGTAAAGGTGCTATTGATAATTTAGCTTCAATATTGGATGCAAAAAACTCTAATAATGATTATGTTATCTATTATATTGATGAATATTTTCAAAACAGTAACTTAGTAAAGAACTTACCTATAAATAAAAATGATGAACTATTTTTTGTACAAACAAAAGATGAACCAAAAACACAATTTATAAATAAATTTAGAGATATATTAGTAGATAAAAATAAAAGTATTCCAAAAGCAATAGTTGCTATTGGAGGTGGTGCAACATTAGACACTGGAAAAGCTGTTGCAAACCTTTTGACAAATATTGGAAATGCTGAGGATTATCAGGGTTGGGATTTAGTGAAAAATAAGGGTATATATAAAATTGGAATACCAACTCTTTCTGGTACAGGTGCGGAAGCTAGTCGTACTTGTGTGATGACAAATGCCAAAAGTGGTTTAAAACTAGGAATGAATAGTGATTTTACTATTTATGACCAACTTATTCTTGACCCTAATTTAACTAAAACAGTTCCCAAAGAACAATATTTTTTTAGTGGTATGGATACATACTTACATTGTATAGAATCACTAAATGGTGAATTTAGAAATGCAATTGGTGATGCTTTTTCACATCAAGCTATTGCTCTATGTAGAGAAGTGTTTTTAAGTGATGATATGATGAGTGATGAAAATAGAGAAAAACTTATGGTAGCTTCTTATCTTGGTGGTTGTGCTATTGCAAATAGTTTTGTAGGTATTATTCATCCATTTTCAGCTGGACTTAGTGTCGTTCTTGATACCCATCATTGTATTGGAAATTGTATAACTATGAATGCTATGGAAGAGTTTTATCCAAAAGAGTATAAAGAGTTTTTTGATATGGCTAAAAAGCAAGATATTGAAGTACCAAAAGGGATTGGGGCAAATTTAAGTGATGAAACTTATAAGGCTCTTTTTGATTCAACAGTTATACATGAAAAACCACTTTCTAATGCCTTAGGTAATAATTTTAAAGAGATATTGACACTTGAAAAAGTAACTCAAATTTTCAAAAGGATGTAAGTTTGAGAAAAGAAGGGATGTACCCAAAAAGCTTTAAAGATTGTTTTTATATGGATAAAGATGATATTAATCCCATCCCAAGAGGTATTTTAAGAAAAATATATGCCTTATCTACAAGCAGTAGGTATTCAATGCCAGTTTTTATGAGATTAGCTCAATATTTTTATGCTAAGAGAGAAAAGTCTAATACAATAGGAAAAATATTTTACACTATATTGTCAAATTACTATGGTCGTAAAAATCAAACACTAAATAATTTTGAAGTCTCAAAAGCTACCTGCTATATTATGGGGGGAGTAGTATTTCATCATACAGGTGTGTGTATAACAAGTGATACGATTTTAGAAGAAGGCGTACATATTTATAGAAATGTAACCTTTGGTGCAAAACATGGAAAGGCACCACATGTTAAAAAATTTGCTAAAATTGCAAGTCATTCTATTGTTTTAGGTGGTGTAACTATTGGAGAGAGAAGTATTGTAGCACCAGGTAGTGTTGTTGTAAAAGATGTGCCAGATGGAAAGATTGTAGCAGGAATACCTGCAAAAGTTATAATGGATGTAACAGATGACAACTATCAATTCTAAGGAAGTAAATGAATTATAAAATACCATTTAGTGGAAGAGCTCATAAATATACACAAGAAGAAAAAGATGTGATATTAGATGCTATTGAAAATGCAGTACCTTTAACACAAGGTAAATATCAAAATGAATTTCAAGATAAGTTTTCTTCTTATATTGGAAGTGAATTTTGTTTTGCTCTAAACAATGCAACAGCAGCATTAGAGATGTCAGCTCAACTTTGTCAATTTAAAGAAGATGATGAGTTTATTTGTCCCTCTCATACTTTTACAGCATCAGCTTATCCTTTTATAAAAAAAGGTGCAAAACCAGTATGGGCAGATATAGAAAAAGATACTAGAGTTGTAAGTTTAAATACTATTAAAAAATGTATCACTCCAAATACAAAAGCAGTTGTAGTTGTACATCTTTATGGTTTTATCATTCCAGATATTAAA
>JAYEKJ010000102.1:0-2281 GCA_034660975.1 Campylobacterota bacterium | reverse complement strand
GAACCATTTTATCTTGAGTTGTATATGTTTTATCAGTACCTGGAACTTTACCACTTTTACCTTTTTGAAGAACAGCATTAAAACTCCCAAAACCTACTAAAGAGATATCTTCCTTTTTTACTAATGCTGATGTTACAGCATCTGTAAATGCTTTAACTGCCATCTCTGCTTCTACTTTTGTGTTGTAGTTACCACTTGCTTGTACTAATTCTATAAATTGTGCTTTGTTCATATTATATTTCCTGATTGTATTTATATGATTATAGCAAATAGTTTTCAATAGATGTAATATATTGGCAAGTTGTCATATTTTTAATAAAAACTTCAAATTTATGAGAAAATAGATTTGAAGGAGTACAATAATGCAAAGATATAATAATAATAGTAGTTTTAATCAATCTGATGATTGTGTTAAAACTTACTCATATCAAGGTAATGAAGTTATAATTATCACTGTTTTTAAAACTGGTATAAATAGTGTAGCAATAGTTGAAGATATAAATACAGGGGAGCAGTTTGAAGTTTTTAAAGATCAACTTTATTAACTCAAAGTTTTATTTCACTATATTGGGTAAAACAGTATTTATTTTACTCTCTTTCATATTTATTACAATAAATGTCTCTGCTGATAAAAATTGGTTTGTAATAAATAATGAGCCTAAATGATAATCTTAGATTTTGAGACAAACTCTAGTAATATCCATTATGCTCTATTAGAGGTAGTGAAATACTTAGTACTTTTTTCTTAATAAAAACTCTAAAAATAAGTTTAAAAAATAATCCTAGCATTGTTTAATATCTCTTTTGATAAAAACTAATTATGAAATTTTCAAACCTAAAACTAACATCTCCATACTTAGAACATGAACCTATCTTTTTTGATAGAGTTGAGCCAACACCTCTAAACAAACCTTTTATAATTTCAACTTCGCAGAGTGCTGCAAAACTTTTAGGAGTGGATGAAGATCTAAATTTTGATGAAAAACTCTTAAATATTATAAATGGAGAAGAAAAATTAGATGGGAGTGATACTTTTGCTATGTGTTATGCAGGTCATCAGTTTGGTAACTTTGTCTACCGTTTAGGTGATGGGCGTGCTATAAACCTTGGAAAAGTAAATGGACAAAACTTACAACTAAAAGGTTCAGGTCTTACTCTGTACTCTCGTATGGGAGATGGACGGGCAGTTTTACGCTCATCGATTCGTGAATACCTTATGAGTGAAGCTATGCATGGATTGGGTATAAAAACATCTCGTGCATTGGCAATTATAGGAAGTGAGACAGAGGTATATAGACAAGGATATGAAAAGAGTGCTATAGTACTTCGTTTATCTCCTACTTGGGTACGCTTTGGTACTTTTGAATATTTTAAGGCTAAGGGTAAATACGCAATGATAGAGCAGTTAGCTGATTATGTCATTGAAGAGTCATTCCCACATCTTAAAGATGTTGAGGGAAGATACCTTAAGATGTATCAAGAGATAGTAAAAAACACTGCAACTACTATTGCACAGTGGCAGAGCGTAGGTTTTAATCATGGTGTAATGAACACTGATAATATGTCCATTGATGGAAGAACTATAGACTATGGTCCTTTTGCATTTCTTGATAGTTATGACAAAGATTATGTTTGTAATCATACTGATGTTGATGGGCGTTATAGTTTTAAAAATCAAGCAAATATTGCTCATTGGAATTTAGTACAGTTAGCAAATGCTCTTTCACCAATAGTTAATATTGATAATGCTTTAAAGATTTTAAATAAAGTTTTTGCTGCTACCTATGAAAATGTGTATAGTGAGATAATGTATGCAAAAATGGGATTAGAAAAAAAGGAAGAAAATGATAAAGAACTATTTCAGTGGATGTTAGGTGCATTAAGTGGTGCATCTATAGACTATACAGAGTTTTTTAGAAAACTCTCTGTATTTGATGGAGATAAATCAACTATCTTAGATCTGTGTATCTACAAAACATCATTAGATGAGTGGCTGGATTCTTATGCATTGCGTTTAGAAAAAGAGATATTAACTACCTCTTCACGCCATAAAAAGATGTTAGCTATCAACCCGAAATACATTCTAAAAAACCATATACTCCAAGAATCCATAGAAAAAGCAGAGGCACATAACTTTACTATGGTAAATGATTTACTTACAGTAGCTCTCTCTCCATTTGAAGAACACCCAGACTTAGAACATTTATGCAAACCAGCACCAATGAAATTAAAGAATATTAAACTAAGTTGTTCGTCATGAGTGAAAGCGAAACATACAATT
>JAYEKJ010000101.1:0-2281 GCA_034660975.1 Campylobacterota bacterium | reverse complement strand
ATAAAGAACTTGAGATTAAAAAAGAGAATAGGAAGATAGATAATCTAACTGGTTTAGAAGATTTATCTGAATTTATAAAGAATATCACTTCAGATGATGCTAATAAAGCAGAATTTAGTGTCTTGATACTTCTTGATATCGATGATTTACAAAACATTAATGAGCTATATGGGGCTGATTCTAGTAATGAAGTTATAGTTAGTTTTTCAAAATTGTTAAGTAGTTTTGCTCAGGAACTCTCTTATAAAATTTATCGTGCAAATGGCAGTCAGTTTATCTTACTTGATCAAGTTAAGTATATAGATACTGAGAAATATGAAGATGAATTTAATACTTTACAAAAAAGAATTAAAGAGTTTAGTGTTTATTTAAATGAAGCAGGTAAAGAGATAGATATTAATGCAACTATTGGTATGTCACTAGGGGAAGACCGTATATTTGAACATGCTGATATGGCACTAAAAAGTGCAAAAGATAAATATCAATCTTATGCAGTTTATAATACACAAATAGATACAACTAGAGAGATGGAGAAAAAGATAGAGTGGCAATGTAGAATAATTCTAGCTTTAAAAAATGATTGCATAGTTCCAGTGTATCATCCTATTGTTGATATTGATGGTAATATTGTAAAATATGAAGCATTGATGAGACTAGTTGAGGTAGAAGATGGGGAGGAGAAATTATTTTCTCCAGTTCATTTTTTAGAGATTGCTTTGGAAAGTAAGTACTATAATGCACTCTCAAGTATGATGATTCATAAAGTGTTAGATTCTCTTAAAGCTCATCAGCATACTATCTCTATCAATTTAACATATACAGATATTCAAAATAAGGTATTTATAAATACTATTCTTGAGAGAATAAAAAATGAACATATAGGTGAAAGAGTTATTGTTGAGATTCTTGAGAGTGAAAGTATTAAAGATTATGAGTTACTTAAAGATATAATTATAAAATTTCGTCAGATTGGGGTGAAAATTGCTATTGATGACTTTGGTAGTGGTTTTTCAAACTTTAAACATATTTTAGAGATACGCCCAGACTATATAAAAATAGATGGAAGTTTGATTGAAAATATTGATATCGATTCACATGCTTATATTTTAACAAATGGAATCACTACATTTTTCCATCAACTTGGTGTTATAATGATTGCTGAATATGTTCATACTAAAGAGATTTATGAAATTTTAAAGCAGATGAATATGGATCAGTATCAAGGGTATTACTTTTCTGAGCCAGTAAGATATATATAAGGAATTATTTATGAAAAAACGGATTTTTGTAACAGCGACAAATACAGATATTGGTAAAACATACACAACAAAGCTACTTCTAAAAGAGTTTGCAGATGCAGGGAATAGAGTTGGTGTTATTAAGCTTATAGAAACTGGTGTGATTGATGGCTATGCTCCCGATGGGGAGGAGTTGTTAAAATGTGTAAAAGAGTTAAATAGTGAGTTTAAGAATCTAAGTGTAAGTGATATTGTCCCTATCACTTATGAACTCCCTGCTGCTCCTTTTGTCTCTTCAAACAATAAAGCATTAGATATTCAAGTGCTAAATAAAGCAATTGCAAGATTGGAAAAACTTTGTGATATTTTGATTATAGAGGGTGCAGGTGGTTTGTATGTACCAATAGATGGAAATACTATGATGATTGATTTAATTAAATATTATAAAGCATCTACACTTCTTGTAACCCATTGTTCACTTGGTTGTATAAACGATACTCTTTTAAGTTCAAAAGCTTTACTTGATAAAAAAATACCACATGCGATAGCTTTTAATTGTCGAGAATCTGATGATAGTTTTAGTGAAATTTCAGAGCCATATTTTAGTGAAATAGGTTTTGAGGTATTAAAAGTAGATAAAAATATTGACACTATTTGTGATCTCTTGTATAGTTTGTAGAATTATTTGATTTTTCTCACTCCATCCTCATAATTCTCTTTAAATTTTAGCAAAGTCGTTTGTATATGCTCTATCATATTTTTAGGAGCATATTGAAGTAGGTCTAAAATATTTCTAGCATCTTTAGAATAGCGAAGATTATACTCACTAGCATACTCAATATCAAAACGAAAAAGCTCCTGCTCATCCACCTCCAAAACATCTGCTATGTAGGGGATTAGTTCTATTTTTAGTTCTCGTTTTCCATATAGATAGCCCAAAATCGTTTGAGTTGATGGAGTTTCACCAGTTCTTTTAAGTTTCGGTTCTAAACGGATTAGATTAGATGCGAACTCTTGTTTAGTAAGTTTTTTTTCTTCTAGTA
>JAYEKJ010000100.1:0-2284 GCA_034660975.1 Campylobacterota bacterium | reverse complement strand
CAATGCAATTATCAACTAAAGCATAAAGACCTAAATCTTTTTTAGTTAAACCATAAAAATCTGTAAATATGTTTAGATTCTCCATATCACTCGGATAAGCAAACTTCACCATATCCTTAACTATTTTACCCTCTGATGAGCGTAAAAAATATAACTCTTTGTTCATGATAACTCCTCTATTTTTTTAAAGTATGTAATTGTTCAACAAGTTGATAAACTGTTGTGCTTGGATTATTTTCTGATGGATTTAAACTATTATTTTCAGAAGAATGAGATTTGATTGATTTTTTAGCATGAGCTATGGCAGTATCTTGAAGAACGCCTTTTGGGTCAGTATGCTTATGTTTCGCAATAACTAAAGAAGTTTTAGCGATTCCTTTATTTTGAATCAAATCATTAAAGATAACCTGAAAATAATTTTTTTCAGTAACACTCCCCTCACAAGCTAATATAACTCTTTGAAGTTCATTTTTAACAGCTACCTTTCTATCCTCTTTCTTTTTTTGTCTTTGAGCTTTTTTATCCTCCTTAGATTCTCTACGACTCATTTTGAGTATCCTTAAAGTTAAACTCTCCTATAAATGGTATCGCTCCATATCTTCCTTGAAGGTAATATTTTTCTTTATTCGTATCTTTTCTAGTAGAGATTTCTTTATATTCTAACAAACTATATAAATCAGTAGCACCATATTTATTTTTTTCAGTAAAGTAAATTTGATCTCTGTAAAGTAAATCAGATTGAAGTAAATTTGTATCATGTGTAGCAAATATAAGTTGAGCATTATGTTTATTAATCTCTTTATTATGAAACATTTTAATAAGATGCATTGTTAGTATTGGGTGTAAACTGGCATCTAATTCATCTATAATTAACACTTTACCATATTTAAGTGTATCTATTATGGGTGCTGACATAGCAAAAAACTTTTGAGTGCCTAGTGATTCATTCTCATTTAAATCAAATTCAATATTCCCAATAAAATTATTCTGCTTATCAAATTTTTTATGTTGAGTTAATGTGTCAAAACGGGAAAGACCACCATCTCTTAAAATACTCTCTTTTATATTAGCTGGAATATTCATCTCTTCAAATACATCACTACTCATTTTTTCTTCATGTGTAGTAATATCTGAAATACCTAAATCAGCAACTTTTACTAAATTTAAAATATCCTCTTTAAATGATTTATCTTTTAATTTATTATTAGTATAATTTAAATAACCACGATTATCTATACCATCTATTATATTGAAATTTGAAAACCAGTGCATTATTTTTTTTGCTATCTCACCATTTTCACTATCACATTTCCATAAAAAAAGATGATTAGGTAATGTTTTTTTCTCTAAACCTCTACCCTCTTTAAATTTTGTTGAATTCACATAAAACTCATCATCTTCAATATCTCTAAAAAATAGTTTTGATTCCCTTTTTACTTTACCACTAGAAAACAACCATTCACTATAAATAGTTTCACTATCATATTCAAACCCATATCTAAATACTATCTCTTCAACTATAAAAATTATTTCAAAGCTTGTTGATGCATCTTGTGTTTCACTATTTAGTAAAAAAGGTTGATGTTCAATTTTGCTTGTAGATTGATTAACTCCATCTCTATTTAAGACTAATGATGTCATTTGATTCATAGCTTTTAGCAAGTTACTTTTTCCACTTGCATTAGCTCCATATATAACTGCTGTTTGTAATAAATTATAGTTGAATTTTTTAAAAGAGTGATTATTCTCTTCTAATGTAGATTGCATATTAAAAGTTACAGTATCTTTAATTGAATTAAAATTATCAACTTCAAATTGTATTAACATTAAAATCCTTTATATAGATTATTTTATAAGATTTTATCATAATAAACACTCTTTGGGTTATTTTTTCACAAATAGAGCATTTATATAGGCATTCTTCCTTCATAATCTTCATTTATCTCATCTAGCTCAGTCTGTAACTCCTCAAACTCTTCAAACATCACCTCTATCTGATTCTCTTCATCTGCTACAAGTTTTGAGAGTTCCATAAGGGCAGAAGAATCGCCAGTATTTGAGTGTTCTATCAGCTCTTTATGGTGAGATTCTACTAACTCTTCAAGCTCCATGATTTTACACTCTAGTTTATCTATCTTCTTTTTGAGTGGTGAAGTTATTTTATTTCTCTCTCTTACAAGCTCAGCTTTTAGTTTTTTGTTCTCTTTGTTGTTAGACTTAGGGGTAACTTTTATAGTTTCCTCTTTCTCCTCATCTTCCCAACCAATTTTGGCTAAGAAATCCT
>JAYEKJ010000099.1:0-2361 GCA_034660975.1 Campylobacterota bacterium | reverse complement strand
AGATGTCGGCATTAAAAACTTATGATTATTTAGAAGAAAAATCAAAAAATGGGAGCGTAACACACTTAAAAAGTATGTTAGCAAAGGTTCCCGATATTGAACCTATGGATGAAGATAAGTAGAGAGTATTACTTATGTAATTTCTTCACAACATACTCCATATCTATATGTTCATCGATATGCCCAGCAAACTCTTTAATACTTTTAGCCTTAAACTCTTTAAAGTTATACCCCTCATATCGCTCATCAATTGTAGAGAATATTTTATATCTCAAATCATCATTATCAAAAAGACCATGTACAAAAGTTCCATACAACTTCTCTCTACTTTTAGCTCTTCTCTTTGTTGTTCCATTATGAATCTCATACCCATCAATCATAGTTCCAAAAAGATTGTAACACCCTTTTTGTACTATCTTTTCCTCTTGAAAAACTATATCACCCTTAAAGAGCTTAAACCCCTCCACTTCATCTATCTCAGATTCTATATGTAGTGGGTCTAAGATTCTCTCAAATAACATCTCATATCCACCACAAATAGCGACAATAGTTTTCTCATTTGCTACGATATGATTCTCAAACCCTCTCTCACGAAGCCATGCCAAATCATCTAAAACTCTTTTGCTCCCTGGAATCACTATCACATCACAAGATGAGATTTCACTAGGGTTTGAGATAAAAGATAGCTCAATCCCAGAATCAACCACTAAAGGCTCAAAATCTGTAAAATTACTAATATGTGGAAGTTTAATAACACCAACTTTTATGATAGCCTTTGAAATATCTTGAGTGTAGTTCATAATAGAGGCACTGTCCTCAAATCCAAGATTAAAAGGTCTAAAAGGGATAACCCCAAGTACTTTAATTCCAAACTCAGATTCTATGATTTTCACACCCTCATCAAAAAGGCTCATATCCCCTTGAAACTTATTAACAACCACCCCAATAACATTTTTACGAAGCTTTTTAGGAAGGAGTTTATAAACCCCATAGATAGAAGCAAAAACCCCACCTCTTTGGATGTCAGCAACTAAAATAATCTTAGTGTTAAATTTTTTAGCGATATAAATGTTAGATAAATCTTTATCCATCAAATTCAACTCAACAGGACTTCCAGCCCCCTCAGCTACAATACATTCATACTCTTTTTGAAGATTTTTAAAAGCTTTTTTAGCATGAGGTTTTAGAGAATCGATATCTCGATAATACCCCCAAACATCTTTATTCCCAACTGATTTTCCATTGATAATAATATGAGCCTTAGACTTTCCACCCGATTTTAAAAGTATAGGATTCATATATGGAGTAGTTTTAAGCCCAATAGCCTCTGCCGCAAAATACTGAGGAATCGCAATCTCCCCACCAGAATCTGTAACCTGAGAGTTATTTGAGACATTTTGTGCTTTGTAGGGGGCTACATTAATTCCACGATGATGAAGGAGGTAAGTGATAGCGAAAGAGAGAGTAGATTTACCAGCATCACTACTGGTGCCGAATATGCTTAGAGAGTTCATTTTTTAGTTTGCCTTTTTTGCTATGTCGGAATTATTGGATTTGTCCGACATATTATTTTGATATGTTGGAATTATTAGATTTGTCCGACATATTATTTTTATATATTGGTTTAAATACCTTTTTTCAACATATTAAAAAGTTTAGTATTGATAAAATACTTACTTCTTCCTATTTTAATACTCTTTAATATTCCAAGTTTTTCTATTCCTCTTAAATAAATCGAAGCTGTTTCTCTATGTAAGCCCATTGTTTCAACTAAAAAATCTATCTTAGTGTATGGGTGCATAAATAAAATCTCTATTAAGTCTTTAGAGTAAATTTTAGGAAGTTTCTCTTTCACTTCATCCGTAGTTTCTTGCATAAGAGCATATATATTTTCCACAAGTTCAATAGTCTCCAACGAAGTTTGTTCAACCCCATCAAGCATATATAGAATCCATTCCTCCATCTTATCTTCAGTTCTTACCTCTTGTAGAAGTCTATAGTAATCACTTTTGTGTTCGATGATATAACGACTAAGATAAAGAATCGGAATGTCTAGTAAATCTTTTAAAATCAGATATAAAATATTTATGATTCTCCCTGTTCTACCATTGCCATCATAAAATGGGTGAATAGTCTCAAACTGATAATGGATTATAGCCATGTTTACAAGTGGGTCAACATCGTTTGGTTCATTGATAAATAATTCAAGGTTATCAAGAAGATTCTGTATTGTCTCATAATCCTGAGGAGGAGTAAAAATCACCTCACCAGTAAGTGCATTTTTGAGATTCGTACCACTCTGTTTTCTAACACCTGCATTATTTTGTTCTAACTCTTGTTGAATCTCAACAATGTACTTTT
>JAYEKJ010000098.1:0-2406 GCA_034660975.1 Campylobacterota bacterium | reverse complement strand
GCTTCTTGAGCAATAATCAGATAATCACGCTCATAAACGATTCTAACCCCTATCCCTTTTAGGATGGCTATATATTTGGATAGTACTCTATCCCAACACCGCTAGTGTTGATTCTAAAGCCATCTTCCAAAACATCATGTGATTCATCCGTTTTTAAATAACCGAGCCATCCAAGAAGAAGAAAAGGACGCAACTGCCCATTAAACCCAAATTATGCAATAGAGAATTAAAAATTTAATCTATCATTGCAATCAAGGCACATTCATTAAAAATTTACACCACCAATAAGGTGGCTTAAAAATTTTTACTAAACATCCCTTAATTACAAGCATAGGTAAATTTTGTAAATTCCTATTGCATAATTCGGGTTAAAAAAACTATACCCTACATTCGCATAAAGAGCAACTGATTTTGGTTTTTGTGTATATTTTTGAGAAGCTACAAATGTACCGTAATTTGTAAACGAGGCTTCTAGGGCTACAATCTTATTGAATTGATAACCACCATAAAACTTGTAAGCCTTATCACTTACATCATATTTTTTTATTGTAAAGCCATCATTCTCATCAATATAACAACCTTCACTATGAAATCCAGCTGTATAGCGACTATCACCAACACCAAATCCAAAGTAGGTTCCTGAACCATCTTCTGATGAATAAAGATTGAGCGTAGCTAATAGCGTTAAAATTAACACAAAACTTTTTTTCATAAGTACCCTTCTACAAACTTTTCATTTTTTTGACTTGAAATAAAGGGCACCTCTAAATATATTAGATTGTAACATAATGCAAGATGTAGTATTTATTAGAGTTTCTGCATAAGCTCGGAAATGTGGCTTTAGCCTCACCTAAAAGTGGAACTCTATTGAAAAATTATATAAAATTATCATTTAAAGAGCTTATTGATAGTGATAGGGTATTGAGATGAAACCACTTAAAGTTACCTTTAAATGGTTTATTTAAGTATCTATTCTAGAGTATTTGCTGTCATTGCATTAGCGATTCTAAGCATAGTCTCTTCTCTACCTAAAATAGCCATTACAGAATCAAGACCAGGACCAGACATTTTTCCTAAAAGTGCAACTCTTAGAGGTTGACCAATTTTTCCAAATCCTATCTCCATCTCATCTACAACCTCTTGCATTATATGATGGTAATCACTTGGTAGATGAAGCTCTTTTGCTAAACTAACTTTTGCACCAAAAGTATTTAATACCTCGATAGCATTCCCTTTAAATGCTTTTTTAACAGCTTTTTCATCATAAGTCGTTGGAGTGTGTAGAATCTCTTTTGTTAACGATGCTAACTCTTTTAAAGTTTTAGCTCTCTCTTTTAACTCATCGAGTAGAATCTCTCTTTTATCATGTGAAGATAACACTAAATCATACTCCGTTAAAAGTTGAGCTAACTCATCATTTGAACTATTTTTAATATAGTGAGCATTTAACCAGTCTAACTTTTCTGTGTTGTAGATAGATGCTGATTTATTAATATCTTTAGGATTAAATAGATCTTTCATCTCATCCATAGAGAATATCTCTTGGTCACCATAACTCCAACCTAAACGAACTAAGAAGTTTAAAAGTGCTTGAGGTGTGTAACCCATCTCTTTGTAAGCCATTACATCAGTTGCACCATCTCTTTTAGATAGTTTTTTCCCTGCCGAGTTATGAATCATTGGTACATGATAAAACATTGGAGCCTCAAATCCCAATGCTTCGTAAACAACTATCTGCTTAGGTGTATTTGATAGGTGATCATCTCCACGGATAACCTCATTGATTCCCATTAAATGGTCATCGATGGCAACAACAAAGTTATAAGTTGGAGCTCCATCAGCACGGGCAATTACAAAATCGTCTAAAATATCTTCAGCTTGAAAAGAGATATCACCCTTTACACCATCTTTAACTAAAATCTCTCCACTTAAAGGTGCTTTGATTCTAATAACAGCTTCAACACCCTCTGGTGGAGTACCATCAAAATCACGATACTTACCATTGTATTTTGTACGCTCTTTATTTGCCATTTGAGTTTCACGAAGTTGAGTTAGCTCCTCTTTTGACATATAACATCTATACGCTTTACCCTCATCTAAAAGTTGCTTAATATATTTAGCATATATCTCATCTCTTTGTGATTGGTAAGTTATTTCACTATTAGCTTCTAAACCTAACCACTCAAATGCTTTAAGAATTGCTTGAGTCGCCTCTTCTGAATTTCTAGCCTTATCAGTATCTTCTATACGAAGAACAAACTCACCACCATTTTTTTTAGCCCAAAGGTAAGAGAAAAGTGCAGTTCTTAAACCACCAATATGTAAGTATCCAGTAGGGGAAGGAGCAAAACGAGTAACAACCATGAAAAAGCCTTTTATTTTAATGGTGGAATTCTAGGCAAATGT
>JAYEKJ010000097.1:0-35568 GCA_034660975.1 Campylobacterota bacterium | reverse complement strand
ATTGACCTTTCTATACAAAATTTTGATTCTTGTCATTAGATTATATCCTTTATTGTAGCTATCATTTTTTTATATAGATACCCTGCAACTGCAAGTGTAAGAATTGTCATAGTGCTTATGGTTATGATGGAATCTAATGATGGTGTTTTTGAGTATAAAAATATATCTTGATAAATATGCACAAAATGATAAAATGGATTATAAACAAGTAGTAGAGGAAATTTATCTGCTATCATCTCTTTCATATAGATGATAGGTGTCATCCAAAACCAAAGTTGGATGATTACGGGTACTGCTTCTTTTAAGTCTTTAAAAAATGGTGTAAATAGTGACAAAATCACACCAATAGAAAAAGCAAAAATCACTTGAAGAAACATCACTGGAATCATCCATAAAAAAACTAATGTAATTGGCTGATCTACTAAAAATAAGAATCCTAAACCTAAACTTATAGATATAAAAAATAAAAATAGCTCTGTGATGAGAATACTAAGTTGGAAAGTGTACATGGGTACATTTATCTTTTTAATGAGATTTGCTTTCTCTTCAAAGGAATTTGTCAATCTAGAGATTATTATACTAAATGTTGTCCATGCTAAAAGACCAGGGATAAGATATATACTATAAGAGTAGGTGTTATCAATAATAGTTAATTTCATTTTCATAAAATCTGAGAAAATTACTGTGTAAATAAATATAGTAATCATTGGTGATAATATATACCATAACTGACCTAAGCCTGTTCCAACATATCTCTCTTTAAAATCTCTTAGTGCAAAACTAAAAGCCAATAATATATTATGCTTCACTTTCTATCACTTGCCATTGTTTTAAAACTTTTTGCATTAAATCTTCTGTACTCTCTTTCCAGCTCCATGATTTAAACTCTTTTAAATTTTTATTAAAATCATCTGTTTTTATGATACTTAATAAACTATCTTTATCATCTAAATCAAAATATGTAACAAACTCTTTTCCTATCTCCCTATGAACTTGTATATCTGAGCATAAAACTTGAAGATTATGATGCAAACTTTCAATAATTGGGAGTCCAAACCCTTCAGTATAAGAAGCAAAAACTAATGATTTTGAATTTTTATAAGCATATACCAATTCCATATCATTTACCTCTGTTAATAAAAATAGTTTCTTATTAAACTCTTTATGTGTTTTTACTCTTTGTATGAATTCATCAGATTCCCATCCTATTTTCCCAATCATTACATATTTTACATCTATACCCTGCTCCCATAAGCTTTCAAATGTATCAAGTATATATGTATGGTTTTTTCTAGGTTCTATTGTGCTTACTGTCAAATAAGTATCATAAGATGAAAATATTTTTTTAAAATCATCTAATATAGAGACATTCTCTATACTTTTTAGATTAAAATCAGAACCTAAATGAAAGGCATCAAAATTTTTATATCTAATCTCTTTATTGTAATTTGTTTCTATATAATGATAAACCTCATCTTTGACTGCATGAGATATTGCAATGTAAGAATCTATATATGGCAAAATATTTTTGTACCAATGGGATAAAGAGTTTGTTAAATCTTGTGTGCAAAACTGATGATGGGTGATCGGTATGATATCGTATATTAATACCATTATTTTTACTTTTTTAGTTTTTAACTCTTCTAATAGAGTATAATTATTATTAAGCCATGTTGTGTCTATCAAAAATAATATATCTTCTTTTTCAATATTCACTATATTATCATCAGCTATTGATTTATGAAACAGTACTTTATCAGTAAGCTTATTTAATCTTGTTGTTAATGATGGTGAATGTAGATAGTTACTTATAAAATTTGGTAAAAGCTCCCTTACTTTTATATAAAAATATTTTAACTTTGTTTTTAATTTATTATTAGTATTATTTATCTCTGGAAAATCTGTAAATCTATAGTATCGTTGCTCTTTTAATACTACAGATACTATCTCAAGATCTAATTTTTTTGAAACTTCCGGTATATTTTTACAAATATTTTTAACAACTCTTTGGATTCCTGTGTTTAAACCAGAATTATAAGTATGGGTACAATCTAAATAAATTTTATGCTTCATATCTCTCTTTTTAGACTTTATATTCTTTGAAAATCATCTTCGATTCTAACAATATCATCTTCCCCAAGATAATCACCAATCTGTGCCTCTATCATGACTACTGGAATTTTCCCTTCGTTTGAAAGTCTATGCACATCACCCATTTTTATATATGTTGATTCATTTGCTCTTAACATAAAAGTTTTATCTTCAACTTGCACAGTAGCAGTTCCACTTACAACTATCCAATGCTCATTTCTATGGAAATGTTTTTGTAATGACAATCTTTTTCCCGGTTCAACAACTATCCGTTTTATTTTATAGTTTGGATTATCTTCAAGTACTGTGTATGTTCCCCATGGACGATGAGCTGTTAAATGGGTATTGTGTAACTCTGTGTCTTTCTTTAACTCTGCGACAACTTTTTTTACTTTTTGTGAAGAGCCTTTTTTTGAGATTAGAAGAGCATCTCCAGTATCTACAACGATTAAATCTTCTACATCAACAGTTGCTATTTTTCTTTCATCTCCATAGACAAGGTTGTTTTTACTATCTATTGAGATATGGTTTTTGTTTATAGTGTTGTTATTTTCATCTTTTGGTAACTCCTTATAAAGAGCATCAAAACTTCCAAGATCTGACCAATCAATATTTGATGGGATAACCTTAACTTTTGAAGATTTTTCCATCACTGCATAATCAATAGAATCTTCATCTATCGCTATCATATCATCATGCTTAATTCGTATGCAATTCGTTGGAGCTGAAGCCACACTTCCTGAGTTGTTTATGTGACCTGCTGCATTATTTATTGCCCCAAGAGATGATTCATAAATTTTAGGTGAGTATTTTTTCAGCTCTTCTAAGAAAACTCCAGCTTTAAAACAAAACATTCCACTATTCCAGTAGTAGTTTCCAGCTTTTAAATACTCAGTTGCTGTTTGAAAATCTGGTTTTTCATGGAAAGCTTTTACATCTTCACCATCTGCTTCTATATATCCAAAACCAGTCTCTGCAAACGAAGGGGTGATTCCAAAAGTCACAAGGTTATCATCCTCAGCTAACCCTTTAGCTAAAGACAACACCTTTTCATACTCTATCTCATCTTTAATAAGATGATCACTTGGTGTAACCAACACTATCTCTTGTGGGTCTAATGCAAGACAAGCTAGAGCAATTGCTGGTGCAGTATTTCTACCTACTGGTTCTAAAAGATATTTAGAATTTTGTTTCTCTAACTCCTCTAGTTGATCTAGTGCTAAAAAGTATTGTTCACTATTTGAGATTACAAACTCTGAAACACAAAATTTAGAGTTTCGCTCAACTGTAAGTTGAAATAGAGATTTATCATTAAAAAGTTTCACAAACTGTTTTGGCATGAGAGTTCTACTTATGGGCCAAAGTCTTGTTCCATTTCCACCACACAAAATAATATTTGTCATTTTAATACCTTAAATTTATATATCTCTCTCAATAACTCTTTTAAATGTATTAAAATAAGAATCTTTTAATACCTCCATAGATAAAACAACATCATTAACTTTGATAGAATCTCCACCAATAGTTCCGATTTTTTCACAAGCTAAACCATTTAACATAGATTTAAACTCTGCAAAATTCTCAGGTTTCACTTCAATGATAGCACGACTTTGTGATTCAGCAAAAATATCTCTCTCATCACTTACACTCATATTAACATCACAACCAAGACCTGAAGTAGCAACCATTTTAGCAAGAGCGATAGCAACACCACCAGAAGATGCATCTTTAGCACACTCTAGTAGATGTTTTTTATTAGCTTCAATCACTAAATCCCAAAGAGCTAACTCATTTTTATAGTTAATTGTTGGCATCTCACCAGCAACAGTGTGACAAATCTCTTTCATATATAAAGATCCACCAAACTCAGATTTTGACTCACCAACTAAATAAAGTCCATTACCCTCACCTTGGAAAGAGGACATTAAAACATTATTTTGATCATCATTTACACCAACAGTTGCGATTGATGGTGTTGGGAAAACTGATACACCATTTGTTTCATTATAAAGTGAAACATTTCCACCGATAACTGGAGTAGTAAGCTCTGCACAAGCCTCTTTAATCCCCTCACAAGCTTGACCAAACTGCCACATAACTTCTGGATTTTCAGGGTTACCAAAATTTAAACAATCTGTAATCGCTAAAGGTCTAGCACCACTCATAGCTACATTTCTACCAGCTTCAACAGTAGCTGCTGCTCCACCACCCTTAGGGTCGATGTAACAGTAACGAACATTACAATCAGCTGACATCGCTAGAGCTTTGCCATTCTCTTTTACTCTAATAACAGAAGCATCAAGCATCCCACCATTTTTAATAGTGTTAGTTTGTACCATAGAATCGTACTGAGTATATATCCATGATTTATCTACAACTTCCATAGACTTAATTAAAGTCTCAAAAGCATCTTGGTTTGAAACTTTATCAAAATCATTAATAGTTACTGACTTAATCTCATCTAAATAAGCAGGTCTAGTCATTGGACGATTAAGTTCTGGAGCCTCTTCTGAAACAGGGTCAACTGGAACCTCACCACATAACTCACCATTCCAAAATAGTTCCATATTTCCAGTATCAGTCACCTCACCAATAACAGCAGCATCTAAATCCCACTTCTCAAAAATATCGATAATAGCTTGTTCTGAACCTTTTTTAGCACATAAAAGCATTCTCTCTTGAGATTCTGAAAGCATAAAATCATACGGTGTCATATTCTCTTCACGAGCAGGAACTTTGTCAAGATGCATTGTCATACCACTTCCTGTTCTTCCAGCCATCTCAAAAGATGAACTTGTAAGCCCAGCAGCACCCATATCTTGGATTCCAACAACATGATCAGTTTTGAAAAGCTCCATACAAGCTTCAAGAAGAAGTTTTTCAGTAAATGGATCACCAACCTGAACAGTTGGACGAAGTGATTTTGATTCCTCTGTAAATGAATCTGAACTCATAACAGCTCCACCAAGACCATCACGACCTGTTTTTGCACCAACATACATTACAGGATTACCGATACCCTCAGCACGACCTAGAAAAATCTCATCTGATTTTGCGATTCCTAAGTTAAAAGCGTTTACAAGGATATTTCCATTGTAACACTCATCAAAAGAAACTTCACCACCAATAGTTGGAACACCCATACAGTTACCATAACCACCGATTCCCTCAGTTACACCACGAACTAAGTATCTCTGATGAGCAGCAGTTTTGTCATCATTAAGTACATTACCAAATCTAAGAGCATTTAATGAAGCAACAGGTCTAGCACCCATTGTAAATACATCTCTCATAATCCCACCAACACCAGTAGCAGCACCTTGATAAGGTTCTATAAACGATGGGTGATTATGTGATTCCATCTTAAATACAGCCGCATAACCATCACCAATATCGATAACACCAGCATTTTCCCCTGGACCTTGGATAACCCATGGTGCTTTTGTTGGAAAACCTTTTAAATGTACTTTTGATGATTTATAAGAACAATGCTCACTCCACATAGCTGAGAAAACACCAAGCTCTACTAAGTTTGGCTCACGCTTTAAAATCTCTTTAATATGTGTATAGTCCTCTTGACTAAGTTTATGATTTGCTAATTGTTCTTCAATATTGTCTAGTTGTTGGCTCACTGGAAGTCCTTAGTAATAAAAATTGGTTTTTAAAGAGAGATTATAGCAAAGGAGAGGTAAAAAAAGTTTTAATGAAAAGAAAAATCTTTTTTTGTTCGTATATTTTTCTTTAAAGAGAAAATATTTTTGTATTCTATTGTATCAATTTCATACTCTTTTATCATTTTTGGAAGTTTAATTTTAAAATCATCACCAACAGATTTACCTATTAATGCGAGTGCAATGGGGGAATGAATTGAGATAAGTCCATTTTCTGGTTCACTCTCTAAAACACCACAAAGTGTATAGAACTCCTCCTCATCTGTATCGAGATTTGTAACACTTACACTACTTCCAAAACTAACTTTAGTATGATTATGAAGAGATGGGTCAATTATTTGTGATTTTTGAATCATGGAGTTTAGATAAAAAAGTCTTTTATCTATAAAACGAAGTTTCTCTTTTGCAGCATGATAATCTGCATTTTCACTTCTATCACCTTGAGCTGCTGCTACAAGTTTTTCCTCAGCAGTTTTAGGTTTTTCAACCTCTAGTAGAAATTTAAACTCCTCTACTAAAAGATCGTAACCCTCTAAGCTCATTGGTTCTATATTAATGATTGAAACCTACTATATAATAAGTATCTTTATTCTCTAACTTATTTATTTCTACTTTAAATTTATCACTAAAATGTTGGATTTTTTCATGTGCTTCCTCAGCTAACTCTGGGCTTGATGCTTCAACTTTAATTTTAAAATAGTTTTCTGAATTTGAAAGTGCTACAAAAGAGCCATCAACTTTTAAATGATCATGAAGATCCATAATATGTTTTTGAATTTTTTCATAACCTGCAGTATTACCCTCTATCTTTTGAAGTTGATTTACTAGTGCATCATTTGGTATATATCCTAGTTGTGTTAGCATTGCATCTCTTTGCATTTGGACATCCTTTTAATTTATTGAAAAATAATAACAGTTTTTTGTAAATATTCAGAATTATTTTATCACTATACACTATAATTGTAGAAGTAATTTAAAATTATATATAAGAGAGCAATAGAATGACTGAAGATATATTAAAAAAAATCAAACAACTTCCACCACTTCCAGAATCTGCTATGCAGATAGAAGCAGTTTATCAAAATCCTGATAGTAGCTTTAACGATATGGTTAAAATATTAGAAAAAGATCCTCTTTTAACAGCTGATATTTTAAAAGCTGCTAACTCTCCACTTTATGGTTTCTCTCGTGAGATCAATGCTATTAGCCAAGCAGTTGGTCTTTTTGGTATGGGTACTGTTCGTGGTTTTGCACTTGCAAGTGTTGTTAAGAAAAGTTTTACACTTGATCTTTCACCGTATGGAATCAGTAATGATCTTTTCTCTTCTATATCTAAAAAACAGCATGGTCTTGTAACTTCATGGTGTATTAGAAAAGAGAATAAACTTTTAGGTGTTTTATCTCCAGCAGCATTCCTTGTTGAGATTGGTAAAGTTCTTATAGCTCAACAAATTATTGCAGATGGCAAACAAGAGGAATTTAAAGAAGCACTAGCTAACCTTGGTAGTGTTGAAGAAGCTGAGAGAGCGGTTGTTGGTGCTGATACTCCAGAAGTTAGTGCAACAATTTTTGCTCAATGGAAATTTGAAGAGGGACTTGTTGATGTAATTGGAAACTGTATGACTCCTCAAAATGCAAAAACTGATGACACAAAAAGAGCTTCTGCAATTTTAAACGCTGTTCGTGTTGTTATATCTAGTAATGGTTCTGTAACAGATGATAGCATAGCAGAAGCTAAAAAAATAGTAGAAAAATATGAACTCAACATGGAAGCATTTGAAACTGCTCTTGAGAATCTAAAATAGTAACAATTTGAAATCTCTGCTAATAAGGCTCACTCTTGGTTTGAGTGAGTTAGATATCAGCCCCACAGAGAGGGTTCATATCGATAACTTCATACAAAAAAAATATCTTACATATAAAAATAATATTTATAAATTTAACTCTAAGTATCGTGCAGGAACTCTAGGTTTAGTTCAAAAAGGTACCGCTTACTTAAATGTGATAGGTGAAAACATCCGTGATTTACTTATCGGTGAGGGTGATTTAGGAACTGCAAAAGAGGGTGACCTTATCATTGCACAAAGACTTTTAGGTGTTCGTGGAACCCCTAAAGCGAAGATTGCTGAGATAGTGGGTCGAGCTGTGAGTTATAGTGTTGGATATATAAGCATAAAAGATGAACGCCGCTCTATGGTTGATCTGAAAACTGATTTTCCTGTTGGTGTTGAGTTAAGTGCTGATGAGTTAGATTCTTATGAGATTGGTGATGTTTTTAAAATTGATAATCAAGAAAACACTATCATGGAAAAACTTGGAAATATCAAAGATCCAAAAGTTGATGAGCTTATAGTTTTAGCTCAATATAACAAACATGATGATTTTACCCCTGAGGTTTTGGATATTGCTAAATCTTTCAAAGCTGTTGATGCAAGTAAATATCCATCAAGAAAAGATTTAAGAGATTTAGAGTTTTGTACCATCGACCCTGTAACTGCAAAAGATTATGATGATGCGATATATTGGGATGATGAGAATACAACTCTTTATGTAGCGATAGCTGATGTGAGTGAATATGTTAAACCTTTTGGAGCTTTAGATAATGAAGCGATATATAGAAGTTTTTCTATCTACTTACCTCACCGTTCTATCCCTATGTTACCTCGTCAACTGAGCGAAACACTCTGTTCACTTCAAGCTCATGTAGATAGACTTGCTTTTGTATTTGAGATGAAACTTAATTTAGAAACTCTTGAAGTAGAAGATTCTAAAGTTTATGAAGCGATTATCCATTCTGATAGAAGATTCAACTATGAAGAGATTGATGATTTTTTTGATGGCAAACTAAAAGCAAAGAGTGAAAAAGAGAAAAAAATCTTTGATGATTTAACAAAACTTAGAGTTGTAACAAACAGACTTAAAGAAAAAAGATTGAAAATTGGTTATGATTTTCGCTCAGATGAGTTGGAGATGAAGATAGATGAGGATTCTAACCTTGTCCAAACAACTGTTGCAGATGAAACACCATCTCATGCTCTTATAGAGGACTGTATGCTTTTAGCCAATAAAGAAGCAGCTAAGCAGTTTGAGAGAGGAATCTTTAGAATCCATGAAGCCCCAAGCCAAGCCAAAATTCAGGTGCTTTATCAAGAGTTAGCTGGAATTGGGATGAATATTGATATTAAAAACTCTATAAAAGAGACCATAACAGATATTCAAAACCAAGCAAGAGAGATGGATTTGGAATCTGAGGTTGATACGCTCATTATCCGTTCACAAATGCAAGCTCGTTACGCTCCTCTAAATTCTGGACATTTTGGTTTAGGATTTGAGGAATATACCCACTTCACTTCACCTATTCGTAGATACAGTGATTTAATTGTTCATAGACTTCTAAAAGCTATAAATAACAAAGATACCATTGAGGGCTCTTATGTTCTTAGAAATATAGAAGCTCTTGCGATGACAATCAGTGAAAAAGAGAGAGAAGCTTCAACTATCGAGCTTGAATTTATGGCTAGAAAATTTGCAAGATGGGCAAATGAGAATCTAAACGCTGAGTTCAAAGCTAGAATCAATGCAACAGATCCAGAAGTAAAAGCTGAACTTCTGGGTGAGATAAAAGGTGCTAGATTAAACATCACCTCTAGTTCAAATGCAGTTTTATTTGAAGATGTAACAGTTGTGATAGAAAAAGTAGATATTGCAAAAGCTAAAATATTTGCACGAGTTATCAAGGATGAAGAGTAGTTTATGTATAAAAGTGAATTAGACAACGCTATAAAAAGTGGCAAAATATCAAACAGTTTTGTCCTCTTTGGTGAGTCAAATTTTCTCATAGACACCTATACAAAAATGCTTACAAATATAGAAGATTCTTCTATTCTCTCATTTTACTATGATGAGTACAATTTTAACTCTGCAAAAGCACACCTCTCACAAGCCTCACTTTTTGGTGGTATAAATATACTTATCATCAAGAGTGAGAAAAAAATTCCTAAAAATGATTTAGATATTTTAATTAACTTATGTGAGAAGAATCAAGATAATATTTTTGTATATGCTTATTATGGAACTGATCATAAAACATATACAAAAGCATTTAATAAAAAAAGCACAATTAGTGTAAGGTTTTTTCATCCAAAAGATTACGAAGCTCAAAACTTAGTTGCACTCGTTGCAGAGGAAAAAAATGTAATTATAGATAAATACTCAATCTCTCATCTTCTAGATATTCATAATGGAGATGTTGCTTTATCATGTAATGAGATAGAAAAATTTAGGGTTTTTGATAGATCAATAACAACAAAGGATATAGATAGTTTAGTATTTGGACTAGCAGAGATAAATATAGATGATTTGATAAAAAAGATTTTATATAAAAAAGATTTTTTGAATGATTTAGAAAATATACTTGAGAGGGGTGAGGATGAGATAAGGGTGATTACTGCAATCACAAGCTATCTCACTCAGCTTTATATGTTTAATATCTATATTAGAGTAAATGGAGCCCCTAACGCCATAGAGATTCTAGGCTACCCTGCCCCAAAATTTGTGGTTGATGAAAAAGCAGCACTCTCACTAAAATTTAAACCAAATATCTACTATAAACTACATGAGCTACTCCTAAGTAGTGAGCTAAAAATGAAAAGTGCTAATGTAGATAAGGGTGCGATTTTACTCTCTACGCTTATTCGTATTCAGAAGTTATTGTAAAATCTAGATTAGAAGAGTATAAAAACTTGTGTGAGAAAGGATTTGATTGATACTAATCAAGAGATACTCCTTGTATTGAAATCCCTCCCAACACAACCCACTAAAAATTTAGCAAAAAAAAAGGTAACTGAAAAATCCAGTTACCTTTTTACATCTCAACAACCGTGGTAATCAGGCACAGTCAATCAAGGAGTTCTCTTGTTACAGTAAGATTATACCACAAAAAAATAAATTTTAGTTAGTGTCTTGATTAACGATTTTATTAGAACCAATCCATGGCATCATCTCACGAAGAGAGTTACCAGTTTTAGTGATAAGTTTTTCTTTATCGTTTGCACGCTCAGCATTCATACGAGGGTACCCAGCTTGACCTTCTAAGATGAAGTCTTTTGCAAATCTACCATCTTGAATCTCAGTAAGGATGTCACGCATCGCTTGTTTAGATTCGTCATTGATAACACGCTTACCAGAAACATAATCACCATACTCAGCAGTATTAGAGATAGAATATCTCATATCAGCAATTCCACCCTCAAACATTAAATCAACGATTAGTTTAAGTTCGTGTAAACACTCAAAGTATGCAAGTTCAGGAGCATAACCAGCTTCAGTTAATGTCTCAAAACCAGCTTGTACAAGTGAAGCAGCTCCACCACAAAGAACAGCTTGCTCTCCGAAAAGGTCAGTTTCTGTTTCATCTTTGAAAGTTGTCTCGATAATTGCAGTACGACCACCACCGATTGCAGATGCATAAGAAAGAGCTAACTCTTTAGTAGTACCTGAAGGATTTTGACCAACAGCGATAAGGTCAGGAATACCACCACCACGAACAAACTCAGAACGAACAGTGTGACCTGGAGCTTTTGGAGCAATCATAGTAACATTGATGTTCTTCGCTGGATTAACACGACCATAATGGATGTTAAAACCGTGACCAAATGCGATAGTAGCACCATCTTTTAAGTTTGGAGCAATTTCGTTATCATAAATCTCAGCTTGATTTTCATCTGGTAAAAGAATCATTACAACATCAGAACAAGCAGTAGCTTCAGCGATAGTAAGAACTTCAAAACCTTTAGCTTCAGCTTTAGCCCATGAAGAACCACCCTTTCTTAAACCAACACATACTGTAACACCCGAATCTCTTAAGTTTTCAGCGTGTGCGTGTCCTTGAGAACCAAAACCAATCATTGCAACTTTTTTGCTTTTGATTAGGTCAATATTACAATCTTTATCATAGTAAACATCTAATGCCATTATATTTCCTTGGAGTTTATAAGATTAAGTTTAAACTTAAATCTTTTAAAAATTTGTCGCATTATACTAAAATAAAGCAAAAACTTTTATAATGTCATCAATAAAAAGGAAAAACTATGAAAAAATTTAATCTATTTAAAGAGATAATTATAGTAGATAAGCCATCTATGCTAAATGCTATCAACTCTACTAAAATTTTTGGTATTAATATTAATGGTCAAATAGTATATGAACCGTTTTATGAGAAAGAGATTCTTATATACAAGGGTCAACCAACAATAGTTGATGATTTTACAAAAGTTTTAGGAAAAAACTATCAATTAGTTGAAGATGCGAATAGAGTTCTTGTTAAAGCATTTTCAAATTGGCAAGAATTAATAAATTTAAATACACCTAGAGCATCTTATGATGATACAACTGCTGATGGAGTTGCTGAATTTTCATGTAAAGAGCTTGAAGATATAGGTTGGCAAGTTACAGAGTTTAATCTTAGATATAGAGAGTTAGTGGAGCATTTAGAAGAAAATTGTGAGGGGACAATGTTATGTATCGAGCAGGAAGAGCCTTACCAGTTTAGTGGTTTAGGATTCTTAAGTGATGATAAGCATGCAGAACAAGTTATGTTTGAATATTGTCAAAATCATGTAAAAAATAAGTTAGAAAATGATGATGATTTTCTTAGAGATGAACTGGATGATGACCAGCTTGAGGCTTTGGAGTTTTTTAAACTAAGCTAACGAATAGCTTAAGATCTCAAATATCTCTGCAAGATAATCATTGCAGAGATAGAATCAACTCTTCCATCTCTGATCTGTTTTATTTCACCTTTTATCAATGCTTCTGCTTCTTTTGAACTTCCAGCTTCATCTTGATAAAAAACCTCACCTTTAAAATCAACAAGATTCATAAAGTGTGCAATCCTTCTTTTCATCTCATCTTCGCTACTTCCACCTAAGGGAACCCCTATCACCACTGCATCTACTTCCCACTCATCAATCACTTTTTTTACTTCGCTTGATGCTTGATTTCGGTTTTTTCTTATAACTGCTGGTAGTGGGGTAACTATTGTCTTATGTGCAGAGTAGGCTAAACCGATACGCTTTAATCCTAAGTCTATCGCTATATATTTCATACTATTTCCCCAAACAAAAAGAGCCAAACATCTTATCTAGCATCTCATCATTTTCAAAAGGTCTTGTTATACTTGCCATCTCTTTTATCGCTTCATTGAGATGAAAAGAGAATATCTCTAGCTCTTGATCTTGAAGTGGTTCTCTTGCTTGATCAATATTTTGTAAAGTGTTCTCAACTGCTGAAATTTGTCTTTGAGATATAAGCATTATCTCATCGGATGTGTTTGTTACATCCATAATATTTTTAAGGGAATCGATTAGAGAATCAACACTCTCTTTTGAGTTTATCTCTAAATCAAAGTTTATAGTAGAGTTTTCAAATTTAGATTCTAAATCTATCTTATTTTTGATGTAGATTATTTTTTTATCTTTAGTATTAGAATCTATAAGAGAAAGAATTTGATTGTCTTCACTATCGCACTCTCTTGAAGAATCGAATAAAGCAACAACTATATCAGAGTTTTTTATCGCTTCAAAACTTCTCTCTATCCCTATTTTCTCTATCTCATCATTTGCATCTCTAATCCCAGCAGTATCAACTATTCGGATTAGGTGAGTGCCGATTTTCACCTGCTCCTCTATCGTATCTCTAGTAGTTCCAGCTATATCACTCACAATTGCACGGTTATAATTAAGTAGCTTATTTAAAAGTGAACTTTTTCCAACATTTGGTTTTCCAACTATCGCTACTTTAAAACCTTGCATCAATCCCTCTCTTGCTTTACTAGCAAGGAGTGTAGATTCTAAGGATTTTTTTAGTTGAATTAGTTTATCGTCTATTTGACTTACTAAATCATCTGGTAAATCTTCCTCTGCATAATCAATTGTAACTTCAGAATAAGCCAATATATGGATAATATCATCACGGATTTTCTCAATATACTCTTTTAGAGAACCTTTCATTTGTGAAGCTAGAATCTTAGCTGCATCTTCACTTTTAGCTTCAATGAGTTGTGCTATCGCTTCAGCTTCGCTCAAATCTATTCGACCATTAAAAAATGCTCTTTTAGAAAATTCACCTGCTGTTGCTAATCTTGCTCCATGATAAAGTGTAGCTTTTAATATACTTTGTGCAACAATAAATCCACCATGACACTGAATCTCAACAACTACCTCTGCTGTAAACGAGAAAGGTGCTTTAAAGTATATAACTATCGCTTCATCAATAAGTGAATTTTCATGATTATAAATATTTGTGAGTGTTGCATATCTTGGGGAAAACTCATCTCTGTGAGTTAATTTTTTTGCTATTTCTAAGGCTCTATCACCGCTCATACGAATGATAGCTATTGAGCCTATGCCATTCGCCGTAGCGATGGCAGATATAGTATCAGATTCCATACTAATTAGAGTGGTAATCGTTTATGATAATATATTTCATACCATCACGAGTAGAACGGATAGCTACATATTTATCATGGTATCTATTACGAAGCTCTTTTAGTGCAATTTGCACTAAAACACCATCAAGTATTTTTGTCTGAGCTCTTCCATCTCTATCAACATTTTCATAAACTGTTTCTAAATATCTTGAAACCGATTCCTCTTGATTTTTTAAAAACTCAGCAATCTCTAAACGGAGTTGCACTTGATATTTTGAATTTATCCAGTTAAAAATCATATATGATAAGGCTTTGTATCTATAACCCTCTTTACCAATTAATAAAGCTGCATCATCACCCTTAAACTCTATTAGTAAAGTGTTCTCATCGTAAACTTTAACATCAATCTCGTCAATATTAAAACAAGTAAAATCAAAAAGTTCATTTATATCTTTTTTGATAGTTGAGGCAATATTTATCATATTATTATCAACAATCTCATCCTCTTCATCATCATAATCTGCTAAATATGTTGAGTTATCTTCAATCTCATCATCTTCATCTTGCATATTTACAAAAGATGCTGGCATGATAGTGTCATTTAAAATGGTATGAGTATCTTTCTCTTTAGTTGCTTTTTGTTTTTTTGTTTTTACTGCTGTTTTTTTCTCTTGTAATTTTTCCTCTTTAATCTCTTCAACTTTTTCTTTCTTTAGTTCAACTTTTTTCTCTTTTTTTGTAATTGGCTTAGATTTAAACTCTTTTGAAGGTGTATCTTTTAGCCCAAATGCTTTACTTTGATTTTGCTCTGTAACTTTTTTATCTTTGTTTGAACTATCTAAGTGCACCTCTTTTGTTGCGATAATTATTGCATCTTTTTTAAAAAATCCCAATATACCATTCGTAGGAGATTGAACAACTTCAACTTTAAGCTCTGTTACTGAACACTCTAACGAAGAAGCAGCATTTTGATATGCTTCCTCTAATGTTTTGGCTTCAATTCTAATCATTTTCTTTATCCGTAGATTTATTTAGTTGTTTTTTCTCTTCCCTTTGAGCATGTTTATGAACAGCTATCTCTGCATCTTTTGCATTTTTGAACTGAGTATTTACAATAAACTGTTGTCCAATTGAGAAAAGGTTATTTACGAACCAGTATAGAACTAGACCTGATGGGAATGTGATGAAGAAGAAAGTAAAAATTACTGGTAAAAATTTAAACACTTTTTCTTGTAATGGATCTGTGAAATTGTTTGGTGTAAGCTTTTGTTGGTAATACATCGAAGCACCCATTAACAGTGGTAAGATAAAAAACTCATCCATACGAGAAAGGTCAGTTATCCAGAACATCCAAGGAGCACCCTGAAGCTCAACAGCATTTAAAAGTACACGATAGATTGCAAAAAACACTGGAATCTGTAAAAGCATTGGTAAACAACCACCAAGTGGGTTAGCGTTATGTTTTTTATACATATCCATAACAGCCGCATTCATACGCTGTGGATCGCCTTTATATTTTGCTTGAATCTCTTTGATTTTTGGTGAAATCTCTTTGATTTTTTGCATAGATACCATACCCTTGTATGTTAAAGGGTATAAAACAATTCTAATCATAATCGTTAAAGCGATTATTGCCCAACCCCAGTTACCGAATATTCCGTGTAACCATGATAAAAGTGCAAACAATGGTTTGGCTGCAAAAGTAAACCAACCGTACTCAATTGCATTTGTTAAAACTGGGTTAATATTATCAAGAACTTTGTACTCTTTTTGACCCACATAACCATTGAATTTCATAGTTTGAAGTGCATCAAAATATACTATTGGATTATCTTCTCTGTCTCTTTCAACTATAATGTTTGTATCTTTTGAAAAACCGTACATAATAGAAGCAGCATATTGATCAAATGCTGATATAAGTTCAACACCAGAAAATGATTTTCTACCCTCAGCATCGCCATCTTCTATAATTGTTACTAACTCATCATCAGTATAAACCATCGCACCAGCAACAGTCATCAACTGCTCAGTAACTTGTGGTCTTTGCCCTAAATAAATAAAGTATCTTTTATCATTTGACATTGAAACTACTGCATCATAATGTCCATCAGCATAAAAAGTCAACTCTTTAGTAACTGTCAGGTTTGACAATTTTTGAGTTAAAGTAATTTTTTGAGGTGCATCACCTAATGCTATTTCAGAAACTGAAGTAGTATATGCAACACTCGTTGCTTCTTTATTGATATTTTCATCTAAAAATCTTACAAATAAAGGCTTAGTTCCAAACGGAGGAATTAACTGTGCATGATTGTTGTCTTTATCATTATACTTCTCTTGAAGTAACTCTTTTGAACTAATACGACCTAAAGTATCTATCTTTAAGATAAAGTTTTCATTTGTAATTGTAACTATTGTATTTGTAGCACTTGCTGCAATTCTATCTTCTGATGATATTGCATGTCCAGCTTCACTCTCAACATTAACAGTTGATTGTCCATTTTGTTTTAACTCAACATTTTTAGATGTTTGTTTTGCCTCTTGTTGTTCTGGTTGAACTGGTGGAAAAATTGCTGTATAAGCTACGAAAAACAGAATTGATAATGCTACTGCTATAAGTAGTCTTTGATTAGGTGTCATTTTGTCTAACACGGTTACCCTTTATATGAAAAATTTTTTATGATGTAATATTGATTTTTTTTATTTGGAACTAACCAATATTTTATAGAATCTACACCCAACTTTGTGGGTTTACAAGATAGCTTATAAAGTAATGGATACTCTATGCCACCATCAAATAATTGATTACAACGGAGTATTCTAGTAAAAGTGTGGTAAAAAGCACTTGAAAGTGAGTTGTTTTCGAAGTGAATCTTCGCATATTCACTACATGTTGGGTAATATCTACAACTTCCAAACCCAATAAGTGTAAAAAATCTTTGATATAACCATAGAAGTTTTAACAAATACTTTCTAAGCATGAGATAACTCTTTAAATGCTTTTGAACGATTTAGCACTTTTATAAAATCTTTTGATAGTTGTTGATGAGTAGAATCGTATAGTGCTTGTTTTGCAACAAAAATATAAGTTCCATCTTTGAGATTAGTTGAATGTTCATAAAAAAGAGCGCGAAGTCTTCGTTTAGCTCTGTTTCGAACTACGGCATTACCAATTTTTTTGGTTGCTGTAAAACCTATTTTATGAGTTTTGTTTTGAGGAAGAAAAAATAGCACAACAGTTGATGAGTGCTGATTTTTCCCTTTTCTATATACAAATTGAAACTCTTTATGTAGTTTCAGTGTATTAAAACCGCCTAAACTGTCAATCTTTTACGACCTTTAGCACGACGACGATTTAAAATTCTACGACCATTTGCAGTAGCCATACGAGCTCTAAAACCATGAGTTCTTTTTCTAGGTGTATTATGGGGTTGGTATGTTCTTTTCATTCCACATATCCTTTGTTTAAAATTAAGTTCGACATATTACATAAATTTTACTTAAATAGTTGTTAAGTTATGAGATATTTACTTTTACAACACCATTTTCTATATCAAATTCAACTCTTGAACCCTCAATGATTTTTTCTTCAAGTATCAAATCAGCCAATCTATCCTCAACTATCTCATATAAAGCTCTTTTAAGAGGTCTAGCACCATAATCAGAATCAAATCCAGCATCGGCAATAAAGAGTTTAGCACTATCAGTTAAAGATAGTTGTATATCTCTTTGCTGCACTTTTTTAGATATTTCGTTAAAAAAGATATCTACTATCCCAACAATCTCATCTTTACCAAGAGCATTAAATATTACAACATCATCCAAACGGTTTAAAAACTCTGGTTTAAAATGAGATTTCAAATCTCCCATAACCATATCATTTAAGTTTTTGGAATCTGAATGATTAATAATTTTATCACTAGCAATATTTGAAGTTAATATGATGATAGTGTTTGTAAAATCCACAGTTACACCTTTGTTATCTGTTAATCTTCCATCATCTAAAACTTGAAGTAAAATATTGAAAACATCTGGATGAGCTTTTTCAACCTCATCAAAAAGAATTACACTATATGGTTTCCTTCTAACTGCCTCTGTGAGCTGTCCACCCTCTTCATATCCAACATATCCTGGTGCAGAACCAACTAAACGAGACACCGAGTGTTTCTCCATATACTCACTCATATCGATTCTTACAAGTGCATCTTGATTATCAAATAAAAACTTAGCTAGCGTTTTAGCTGTTTGTGTTTTACCAACACCAGTTGGTCCTAAAAATAAAAAACTTCCTATTGGTGAATTAGTATCAGAAAGACCAGCTTTATTTCTTTTAATAGCACGAGCAACTGCATGGGTAGCTTTATCTTGACCTATCACATCTTTTATTAACTCATCTTCAACATGTAGGATTTTATCTTTTTCGGTTTGAAGCATCTTGTTTACTGGGATATGTGTCCATCTTGAGACTACACTTGCAATAGATTCTTCATCTACATTATTTTTAAGAAGAGTCCCCTCCCCTTGAAGTTTTTCCCAATTTTCATTTATCTTTTTCTCATCCTCTAAAAGAGCTGGAATCTCCCCATACTCTATCTCAGCAGCACGATTAAAATTTGATTCATTTTTTGCTAACTGAGCTTCTCTTCTTTTAGATTCAATATCATTTTTAATACTAGAGATTCTCTCAAAAACCTCTTTTTCAGTAGCAAACTGAGATTCTAAGGCTCTAACATTTTCATCCACATCTGCTAATTCTTTTACAATCTCTTGAAGCCTTTTCTCATTTGATGGAGTTTTTTCCATCTTTAAAGCTTCCCTCTCAACTTGCAGTTCTGAGCTTTTTCTTTTTGCAACACCTAAAACATTTGGTTCAGATTCTATTTGCATTTTTAACTCAGCTGCTGCTTCATCAATAAGGTCTATCGCTTTATCTGGTAAAAATCTATCTGCAATATATCTATCTGAAAGTCTTGCAGCTGCAACTAATGCACTATCTGTAATGGTTACATTATGATGAGTCTCTAACCTCTCTTTGATACCTCTTAGAATCTGTAAAGATTGATTTACAGTTGGTTCATCAAGATTAATAGGTAAGAATCTTCTTTGAAGTGCTGTATCTTTTTCAAAAAACTTTCTATACTCTTTTAGTGTTGTTGCCCCTATCGTATGAAGCTCACCCCTTGCTAGAGCTGGTTTTAAGATATTTGCAGCGTCCATACTACCCTCACTAGCCCCTGCTCCAACGATGGTGTGAATCTCATCAATGAAAAGAATGATATTTCCACTCTCTTTTACCTCATCTATTACAGCTTTTAGTCTATCTTCAAACTCACCTCTGTACTTTGCACCTGCGATTAATGCAGACATATCAAGAGCTATAACTTTTTTATTTTTAAGTGATGTTGGAACGCTATCACTTTGAATTCTCTGAGCAAGTCCTTCAACTAAGGCAGTTTTACCAACCCCTGGTTCACCAAGAAGCATTGGGTTATTTTTAGTTTTACGGATCAAAATCTGCATCATACGATTTATCTCTTCATCTCTCCCTATAACAGGTGAAAGTTTCCCCTCCCCTGCCTGTGCAGTTAAATCGATTCCATATTTATCTAAAGATTCTAAAGTCTCATCTGAGCTTTGAGAATCTATTTTTGCACCACCACGAGATGCCTCTAAATTTTTCACTAACTCCATCAGGTCTATATACTTTGATAATAAATTTTTAAATGGTTCATTTTTTAAATTTGCTAAAATATAAGTATCAACTGCTAAATAAGTATCCCCATTTTTAGTCATAAGCCCTGCACCATTCTCTAGTGTTTGTACAAAGTTTTTAGATAATCTGATATTTTCTTTAGTTATTGTTGATGATTTTACAAATTTTGATGTAAGACTTTTCACATCCAACTCTATTGCTGTTTTATCTATATTCATTTTATTAAACGACTGATTTAAAACAGAATCGGAATTAGTAAGTAAAGCCCATAAAAAGTGTAGTGGCTCAACCTCTTGATTTTGATTATGTAAAGCCAAAGATATAGCCGACTCTATCGATTGTGTCATATTATGTGTTAATTTCTCAAATATATTACTCATCGTTAATCCTTACTTTTTTAAGATGGAATTATTATATCATATTGAGTGACTTAGTGTCAACTATCTTTAGTCTTATCTCTCTATATCAATATTTAATTATTTATATTATAATTACAAAAATATTTTAGGAAATTTAAATGCCAACAATTTTAGAAGCTATACAGAATCGTTCATCAAAAAGAGCATACTTACCAAAACCAGTAAGTAAAGAGATTCAAGAAAAAATCTTAGAGGTAGCTAGTATGACACCAAGTGGAGCAAATATGCAACCATGGAAAGTTATTGCTATCAGTAATGAAGATGTTCTCAAAAAAGTAGGTGATGCTGTTATTGCTAAAATGGATGAGGGTATTTTAAATGACCAATTCATACAATACTACCCCACTAAATGGGTAAATCCTTATAAAAAAAGAAGAATCGTAACTGGTTCTGGGCTTTATAAGCTGATGGAAGTTGATAGAAAAGACAACGAAACTAGAATAGAGATGTGGAAAGATAATTTTAGATGGTTTGGTGCTAAAACTGTATTTTTTGTTTTTACAGATAAAGCTAATATAGATGAAGCTCAAGGTGTTTTACTTGATTGTGGTGCTTATATGCAAAGTATCATGTTAGCAGCTAGGGAGTTTGGAATAGATTCTTGTCCACAAGGCTCAACTACTGAGTTTGGAAAAGTTATCGCTGATGTTTTAGATACTCCTGATAACCTTGCTTTACTTTATAGTGTAGTTTTAGGTTATGAAGATAAAGAAGCTAAAATAAACACATATCAACCAGCTCGTGCTAAGATGGAAGATATAGTTACTTTTATTGATTAAATCTTATCCTTAAAAAAAGGGTTATAACAACCCTTTTTTCTCATACCTCTTTAACATACTTCCGTTCCCACTCACTCCACCACTATGAATATATAAAATCTCTTCATCTGTTTGCTCTAATAAAGCTATGAACATTGATGGAGCATAAAGCAAATCAAACTCCACACCAGCATCTTTTGTTTTTTTATAAATTTTTATAAACTCTTCATAAGGTTTTGCAAAATGATATTTTTTAGAGGGTTCTAAAATTGTTAAATTATTTGGTATCTTATGAAGTGCCCTCATCTGCTCTTTTAGATATTCAGAATCACCAACACAAGCAACAGTATAGATTTTAAACTCGGGAAGTGCTAACGCTAAAAATAGAGCTGTTGTTCCTGTTCCTGAGGGTGTTGCTAAAGATTTAACTTCAAGATTAGATTCTCTAATCTCTTTTGCTAACACCTCTAAACCTTTTTTCGCTTCCTCAACTGCTCCACCTTGGTCTATTATAAATGTTTTTTCATCTATTGTGATAGGGAGTGAAGATATAAAATCTCTATAAAGTTCACCCTCTAACTCTATATGTTTCATCCCTAACTCTAGTGAGTGAAAGTAGTTCCCCTCTTTAGCAGATTTTTGAGTTTGACCTACTGGCTTTGTGTAATATATAAACTCCCAACCTTTACTCCTGCACATAGCTGAAATTGCTAACATCGCATTTGATTGTGTGCCACCATAAGAGATTATTTTGTTATACATACTTGAGGGGGTTTGTAAAAGTGTGTAGAGTTTTCTGTATTTGTTTCCTGCTAAAAAAGGATCGATAAGATCATCTCTTTTAACATAAAACTCTCTCCCCTCTAAAATAATTTTAGAGATAGGAGGGTTTATCCTCTTTGATTGAGGGTTTGACATAATTATATTATTTTTGCACTAGCTTCTAAAGATTTCATTTTCTTTTTTAAAACATCTTTAAATGTTTCCATTTTTAATCTTTGTTCAATAAAAGATTTCACCTCTGTGAAAGCTCTTGTTTTTCCAGCTTTTTTCTCTTCAAGGTAGATTACATGATAACCAAACTGTGTTTTAACAGCTTGAGTTGTAATTGTTCCAACTTTCATACTAAAAACTTTTGCATCAAATTCTGGTACCATTTGCCCTTTTGCAAAGAAACCTAAATCTCCACCTTTTGGTCCACTAGGTCCTGTTGATTTAGCGATAGCAGATTCAATAAATTTTGATTTTAATTTATCACCTTTTAATGATTTCAAATCCTTGATAATACTCTTAGCTTCACTCTCATCTTTAACTAAAATATGACGAGCATGAACTGATTCTTTTTCATTAAACTCTTCTTTATTAGAATCGTAATATTTTTTCAACTCTTTGTTAGATATAGTGATTTTTTCTAATTGTTGTTTTTGCCATAGTTGAATCGCTAACTCTTTTTTAACATTTTCTTGCACTTTTTTGTATTCATCTTTAAACTCTTTAGTTTTAAGAACACCAGTTTTTTTAGCATCACCATAAACTAACTCTTTAGTAATTAGTTGCTGAAGTACTTGTTTTCTAAATTCAATTTGTTTATCTGCTGGTACTTGATTAAATCTACCTTGTGTAGCATTCATTAATGCAGTTTCAACTTCATTTTGAGATATTTCAACTCCATTAACAGTAACTAATGTTTGCGCCTGTGCCAATGTACATGTCAATAATAAACTACCTAATAACTTTGTTGCTTTTTTCATTCTCAATCCTAGTTTTTTGATTTAAAAGTTTAGTTCTTTTAGATTAATGGTTATTAAACAAACTTAGCTATTTTCATAAAACGGTATAATACAATCTAAATTCAATAAATATTAGATGGAATTACACATAATGAAAAAAGCAACAAAAAAAGAGATCGCTGAGATTCACGAACTTTTTATACAGAGATATGATGAAGCAGTTACAGAATTAACATATAAAAATGCTTATGAGCTTGTTATCGCTGTAGCATTATCTGCACAATGCACTGATAAAAGGGTGAATATTTTAACTCCTCCCCTTTTTGACAAATATCCCAATCCCCAATCTTTAGCAAAAGCAGATATAGATGATGTAAAAGAACTCATAAATAGTTGTTCATTTTTTAATAACAAAGCCAAAAATATCATTTTAATGGCACAAAGAGTTGTTGAGGTATATAATGGAGAGATTCCGATGGAGACTAAGGAGCTGATTACATTAGCTGGAGTTGGTCAAAAAACTGCAAATGTTGTGATGATTGAATATACTGGTGCAAATCTCATGGCAGTTGATACTCATGTTTTTCGTGTTTCGCATAGGTTGGGTTTAAGTGATGATACAACGGCTACAAAAACAGAAGCAACACTTGTCAAAAAATTTAAAAACAACCTCCATGCCCTACACCAGGGGATGGTTCTTTTTGGTCGCTACATCTGTACTGCTAAGAATCCAAAATGTGATGAATGTTTTCTTACACAATATTGCAAAACTACAAAAACTTTTAAGGTATAATTTATGGCTAAAGTATCTATATTTATTTTAACTCTAATCTTTTTTACAGCTTGTGTCAGTAGAGAGGGAATCTCTCTAAAATATCATAATGAATGTAAAGAGTATTATGACATGCAGGGGTATTATCATAAAAAATGTGATGATTCTATGATGCTTAAATACAAAACTATCACTGATGCTTTTAAAGAGGAGAAGCAAGAATCAAAAAATAATGTCTGGTGATTAAGGGCACCTCTAAAGGGTACGACTGAAGTCGTCCTTCCGAGCTTTTGCAAGAGGTCTATTCTTGTGAAAATTATTTTATAGCTATAAAAGTTGCGAAGTTTGCCCAACGAAATACCACTTCACAATGGGAGAATCCACAATTTAGTGCCATTTTAATATTTTCCTCTTCACTATATGGCACCAAAACATTCTCTAGAGCTTCCCTTTTTTGCATTATCTCATACTCTGAATAACCCTGCTCTTTTTTGAAATCGTAATAACACTCTATTAAATCTTTATTTAACTTAGAGTGATGGCTTATCACTTTTTCACTAAAAATAAACAAACCACCTTTATTTAATGATGATGCTATCTTTTTCACTAGCTCTTCACGAACTAAAGGTCTTATAAACTGTAATGTATAATTACTCACAAAAACATCTGCCATCTTATACTCATACTCTAAAATATCTGTATTATGAACCTCTATATTTGCTCCATAAGCATCAATCTTTTTTCTAGCTTGGTTTAACATCGCTTCTGAATTATCTAGACCAATTAAGCTTGTCTGCGATTCTAAGTCTCTGTGTATATTTAAAAGTAATGAGGCTGTTGAGCAACCCAAATCATATAAAACCCCACCATTTTCTAACTGCTTTAATGCAAAATATTGTGTAATTTTTTGAGATTCTTTATAAAATGGTACACTTCTTTGAATCATATCATCAAAAACAGCAACCACCTCTTCATCAAACTCAAATTGTTTCTTTATCGGTTTTGTAAATACTTTATCATTCATATAAATTCCTAATGTGATATTTTAACAAAAATGTTATGATATACTCTTACTTTATTATAAAATATAGGTCAATTTATGAAATTTAATATTATGCAAAAGCTACTTGCCGTTGTAGCACTACCAATTATAGTTCTTCTAATATTTTCTGCAAATCACATAGATGATAGATTTAAAGTTCTTCAAAATAATAACTTAGAGCTTTTACAGATTGATGTTATGAGAAGCTCTAGTAACCTTGTTCATGATTTGCAAATTGAGAGAGGAGTAAGTGCTGGGTATCTAAATAATCCAAATGATATATATTTTTCATCTATCATTGCTAATAAAAAAGAAAAAACAGATAATAATATAAAAATCTTTTTATCATCACTAGAAAAATTAGACAAAAAAACTATCTCACTCACCACTCAAAAACATATAAAAGACCTAATGCCCTTACTAAAAAACATATATACTATAAGAGATAAAATTATGGAAAAAAAGATTAAAGCAAAAAAATCTTTTCAATACTACACATCCCTAAACAAGCAGCTAATCTCCATACTCAATAGTTTTAATCTTCAATCAAATTCTAAAACAACAAATCTTTATATTGCAATACTAAACAGAATCATTCAACTCCAAGAGTTTGCTGGGCAAGAGAGAGCACATATAGTTAAACTTGCTGATTTAGACAATATTTTACAAAAAGATATGAGACAACTTCATAGCCTTATCACTTCACAAAAGGATGAAGCTTATAACATTCACTTACTTTTAGAAAACAACAATCTAAATCTTGAACTAAAAAATATTCAAAAAAAATATAAAAATAATTATTTTAATTTTACAAGAGGAGAGATTATTAACCATGAACTTGAAAAATATTTAATAAATGAAATCTATAAAACAATTGGTTTTGGTGGGATAATTTATAATTTAAAGGGATATAATAAAACTAAGGATAAAAAGTTTTTTATAAGTTTTTTAGAAAACAAGTTGAGACTTGATACTCTTATGAAAAAGTATATGCGTTTATCAACAAAAAAAGATGTGACTCATGAGATAGCAAAAAAACTACAAAATTCATTTGAAAACATCAAGGAAAACAGTAGCATTGAAATTAATCCACTTAATATACTATCTATGTATAAGAAGCTAGAAACTCATAGAGTTGAGGTTGATACTAAGAGATGGTTCAAGGTAAGTACAGATAGGATCAATAATCTACATAGTATAGAAAATAAAATATTTTTAAGAATCTTTAAATCAATACAAGAAAATATAGAGACAACTACCAACTCTTTGAGAAATCAAATAGTTATCACCCTTGTTACAATTATTTTATTACTTTTAAGTACATATCATATAGCAAATAGAATAAAATTTTCTATCTATCAATTAGATATAGGTATGAACCAGTTCTTTGATTTTCTTAATTTTAAAAGTGATAAACCAAAAGAGATATCTACTAATTCAAACGATGAGATTAATGATATGGCACAAACTATTAACACTCAAATAAAAATAGTTGATGAAAATCTTGAAAATGATAAAGACTTTATAGATGAATTAACCCAAATAGTTAGGTTAATGAAAGATGGTGATTTCTCTGAGAGAGCATACTTTAAACCATATAATCCAAATTTATTAGAATTAAAATCTGTATTTGATGAACTGATAGAGTTTATATCAGTTAAAATTAAAGAACAAACAGATTCTTTAGAGAGTTTAAACTCATCTTTAGAAGATAGAGTACATTTTCAAACATTAGAGTTAGAAAAACAGATTCTAGAGATAACTACTTCAAGAGATAAAGCTATTCAAGCTGAAATAGCTAAAGATGAATTTTTAGCCAATATGTCTCATGAGATTAGAACCCCTCTTAATGCAATTCTTGGTTTTGTTACGATTTTAAAAAGAGTTACAGAGGAGGAAACATCTTTACATTATCTAAATATAATTGATAACAGTGGTAAATCTTTACTTACAATCATCAACGATATACTCGATTTTTCAAAAATACAAAGTGGTAAATTTACAATTAGCAAACATACATTTAACCCCATTGATGAGTTTAGTACAGCTACTATCCTTTTCGCATCTAAAGCCTATGAAAAGAATCTAATATACTATGTTTATATAGATCCAAATATGCCAGAGTTAATAAGTGCAGATGCAACAAGAATAAAACAGATACTGAGTAATTTGTTAAGTAATGCGATAAAATTTACACCTAAAGATAGAGAGATAAAAGTAAGTATAACGATTGAAGGTTCTAAGCTTTCAATCTCGGTTGAAGACAAAGGTATAGGAATCTCAAAAGAGAATCAAGCAAAAGTGTTTTCTGCATTTGAGCAAGCTGATGGTTCAACTACAAGGAAATATGGTGGAACAGGTTTAGGTTTATCTATCTCATCAAAACTATCTAAACTTATGGATGGTGAGTTAACACTTGAGAGTCAAGAGGGTATTGGTTCAATTTTTAAAATATCTATACCTATTGATATTTTAAAGAAAACTAAAAAAGAGTTAGTTGATAAAAAACAGATAGCTGATATAAAGTTTGCAATTTTAGGTAATTTGAATTCATGCAAATGTTTAGTTGATTTAATAACAAAATACTTAGAAAATTTTGGAGCAAAAAATATTATGCGTATAGATAATTACACAGATGATAAAAATTATGATGTTTTGTTTTTTATACCTGAAGATGAATATAATGAGGAGATTGTCAACTCCTCTACTCCAGCTATTGCGATGCTTAGAACCTCAGCTATTAAACTTGCTAACATAGAACATATCTCAGCACTTTATGCACCTTTTGTACCAAAAGCTATCATTGAATCTATGAATAATATCAAGTTAAAAGATCTAACAAAGATTCCAAAAAAAATAGAAACTATAACAACTAATGATGAGGTACAATTTGATGCGAATGTGTTAGTTGTTGAAGATAACAAAACAAATCAGATGCTGATAACTCTCATACTTGATGATTTTGGAATTGAATGTGATATTGCTAAAGATGGTATTGAAGGTGTAGAGATGTTTAAAAAAGGGCAATATGACTTAGTTTTAATGGATGAGAATATGCCAAATCTAAATGGTATAGGAGCAATGAAACAGATTAAAGAGTATGAAGAGAATAACTCTTTAATCTTAACTCCTATCATAGCACTAACAGCTAGTGTACTAGATACAGATAAAGAGATGTTTATTAATGCAGGGATGGATGGGTTTGTAGGAAAACCGATAGATACTCAAGATTTAGAGAATGAACTTAGTAAATTTTTAAAAAGTTATAGGGGTTAAATAGATGGAGATAGAAACTTCAACATGGATGATGATATTTTTTATAATATTGTTAGTGGTTAGTATATGGAAGATTTATGCTTTTTTACCAAATAAAGCATTAGCAGATGATGACACAACAAAAGAATCTCAAGAGGAGCTTTTAAAAGTAATACTTAAGGTGATAAAAGAGAGTGATGGTGATTTAGATATTAATCAACTATTTGAGAGGATAAAGAAGGACTCTGCATTTGATGAAAAAAAGTTTTGGAGATTTAACCAAAATAGATTAAATCAACTTTTAAACTACTACTATTTAGAGAACACTCATACTAATTGTATCAATGATATTTATAAAGATTTACACCACCAATAAGGTGGTTTAAATTAGTTTTTATGCATTGCATTTAAATCTTTATATGCAACTACTACTCTATCGATAAGAGTTTTTTGACCATCTCTTAACCATTTTCTTGGGTCGTAATATTTTTTATTTGGTTTATCTTCACCATCTGGGTTACCGATTTGACCTTGCATATAATCACGATTTTTCTCATAATAATCTTTTACACCGATCCATGTTGCCCATTGAGTATCTGTATCGATATTCATCTTGATAACACCATAACCGATAGCTTCTTCTATCTCACTAGGAGCTGAACCTGAACCACCATGGAAAACAAAATTTACTGGTTTTTCGTCTGTGTTAAATTTCTCTTGAATATATTTTTGAGAGTTATCAAGAATCTTAGGAGTTAAAGACACATTACCCGGTTTATACACACCATGAACATTACCAAATGAAGCAGCGATTGTAAAGTGTGGAGATACCTGCATCAACTCCTCATAAGCAAAAGCAACATCTTCTGGTTGCGTATATAGAAGTGAATTATCCATATCAGTGTTATCTACACCATCCTCTTCACCACCTGTACAACCAAGCTCTATCTCTATACTCATACCAATTTTAGCCATTCTTTCTAAATAAGCTTTACAAGTAGCTACATTTTCCTCTAAAGACTCTTCAGATAAATCTAACATATGTGAAGAGTAAAGTGGCCTACCTTGTGATTCATAATGACTCTCACCAGCATCTAAAAGTGCATCTATCCAAGGTAATAATTTTTTTGCTGCATGGTCTGTATGAAGAATTACAGGAACACCATAAGCTTCTGCCATCATATGAACATGGATTGCACCAGATATTGCACCAATAATAGCTGCTCTCTCATCAGCATTATTGAGACCCTTACCTGCATAGTATGAAGCTCCCCCATTACTAAACTGAATAATTAATGGAGAGTTTACTTTCGCAGCTGCTTCTAAAATAGCATTTACAGAATCAGTCCCTACTACATTGATTGCTGGAATCGCAAATCCTACTTTTTTTGCATGGTCGTAAACTTTTTGTACATCTTCACCAAAAAGAACACCTGGTTTTACAATATCTAAAATTCCTATACTCATAATAGTTCCTAATATTTTAATTTTGAAATTATAATATAAGCTTCATTTAAAACAACTTTTATTAGTGGTAGTTTATTATTTTATAATTTTATAATTTTATGCTAGAATCAGTAAAAATAATTTTCAAAGGGATTGATTTGAGACTTACAATAGATGAATATTCAAAACATTTTAAAATGTCCAAAGAGATGATAAATTCCAAATTAAAAGCCAAAAAATTAGATTATATAATTGAAGATGGTGTAACCTATATTGTTCCAACTGATACTCTAATAAATAAAAAAAAATCTGTTGCTACAAAAAAAGATTCGAAAGTATCAGATAGCGTTGTTCTTACAAATCAACAAAAACAAAGAACAACTGTTGCTACGGTTTTATCACTTTACCAAAAAGAGAACCTGCAATTAAAAGCTAAGGTTTTACAACTAGAAGCCAAAATTGATAAACTTATAGATGATAAAGAGCAGATGCTTCGTGATGAAAGGGATAAGATTGAAGAGGTTTATAGCACTAAAGATGAACAACTAAAAACCATCTTAGAACTCATAAATGCAAAAATGATGATGCAACAACCAACTCAATTGATTCATGAGGTTCAAACGACTCAAACTAAGGAACTATCAAAGAATAAAGAGAGTTCAGAACTTGTAGAGTTAAGAGAGTATCTTAAAACATTAGATATTAAATCCCATCAAAGAAAAAGTATAAAAAGAAAGTTTATGGAATCTTATGACAGTGATGTTAGAATCATTCAACAAAATGGTAAACTTTATTTAGATTTTTCAAAATATGATTATAGTGATCTACTAGCTTATTAACTGGAGATATCTAATTTATGAAAACAGAGAATGAAAATAATATTTATGAAGGTGAAGAGCTTGTATCTGAGCATATCCAAATTAATGGCTATGTTGAAGCTGACACTATAATTGAAGCTATCAACTTACAAATAGATGGTGCCACACATCAAGATTCTATGCAATTTGCAAGAAATGCGAAAATCAATGTACATCAAGGTACACTCAGATGTAATAACGCCCATATTAATATTTTAGAAGGTGGTGAGATACACGCAACAACTGCACATATTAAATCAGCTCTTAATGGTACAATCTATGCTCAGGATGTAGTTGTTGATTATGCAACAGATGATTTAAAAGTTTTTGCTTCTAAGTCAATAACAATTAAATCAATAGATGGCAACAATAATATTTTCAAAATAAACTATAAAGAGATACCAATCATTAACTCAAAGCTTGATTTGATAAAAGAGGATATATCTGATTTAAACTATTCACTCAAAGAAGCACAAAAACATAATTTATCTCAAATCACAAGCATTGAAAGTAAAATAAAAAAATTTGAAGATGAGTTAAATGCAATAAAAAATTCTGCACGAAATGCTAAAATAACAATTGAAAAATCAATTGGAAAATCAAATAAAATAATTTTTGAGTTAACTACTGGTGAAGAGCTGATATATGAAACTCAAGGCTTAAACTATTCATCTTTTTATTTAGAGTTTAAGAAAGATAAAGTCTTATTACAACCTGTAAATAAAACATTTACCCTCAACTCCTAATATAGCCTATATACAGAGATAATAGGTCTAAATTTTTATCTTTTTTTATTAAAACTGCTAAAAAGAAGAAATATTTAAGCAAATTAACTATAAAGTGTCTTCAACTGAATTATCATGACTAATCACCTCTTATATTAGACAATGATTATTTCACGAAAATCTTGAATTTAAAGGTAAACTTATGAATAAAGCTCAATTCGTTGAATTAGTACAAACAAGTGGCGACTACAAAACTAAAGTAGAAGCTGAAGCGGCAATCAAAGCATTTACAGATGCTATTACGGAAGCTCTAGTGAAAAAAGAAGATGTTTCTCTAGTTGGTTTTGGTAGTTTTACGGCTAACCTTCAAAAAGGTAAAAGTGGTAAAGTTCCAGGTACAGATAAAACATATACTACACAAGATAAAATGGTTCCTAAATTTAAAGCTGGTAAAGGTCTTAAAGACCGTGTTGCTGCTGGTAAATAATTCTTAGGGTGTTGCATAATAAATTGCAACACCCCCTAGAACTCCCCCTCCATGAACTTAAAATTTTTCAAATCCTTATTTAAAGAAAATAAAAAAACATTAAAACTTCCAGAATCTATACTTATTAAAAATATAAAAAAGCTAAATGATTTAGATAATCTATTTATATATGAAAATATAACTATCTACCATCAATCAAAAAGTTTCTTTATCCCTCTTCTCATTTTAGATAGTTCACGAGGTATATATCTATTTGAGTATAAAGAGTGGTCCTATAATGATTTAAAAAAGTCAAGTATTGCCAAAGCTACAAATCAAAGCTCATCCCAAGAAACATTAGCATTTGAAAAAGTACATGAGTTTATTAAGATAAAACTAAATCAATTATCACTAGACAATGATATTCCTATTTTTAACTTTTTGCTGATGCAAAATCTAAATACTGATGAGTATGAGCATTTAGATTTTACATTTAAAGAGTTACTACCTAAAAATAGAATTATTTTTAATGATATGTCAACAGATGAGATTTCACAAAAACTTAGTACAACAATAGAGATAAATAATAATCTAATTGATAATAAAGTTCTAATCTGCAATCTACTTGGTCAATATACTATTCTAAAAAACAATAATAATTTTATCCTCTCTAGTGATGAGCAAATAGTATTCATTGAACAAAAGATAGAAAAGAATATGGTTTTAAATGCCCCTCCTGCATCGGGAAAAACAAGTTCTATTTTATTAAAAGCGATGTTGGAAAAAATAAAAAATCCTAAACTAAAAATCATTATAATTCAAACAACAATTTTTGCTTGTAATAGACTAAAAGATAAACTTATCAATACAGCTAAAAAAGCTGTCATCAACTTAAATATAGAAGATATTGAAATAATTACACCTATACAGTTGATAAATAAACACCACAGAAAGTTAAATAAAACAGAGTTAGAAGTTATTCTCCATATTGACAAAAAATTGATGAAAAGCACTCTTAAAGTAGCTGACCTAATTTTGTGTGATGACGCAAATTTATTATCTTTTGAATTTATAGATTATCTAAAACATATACAAAAAAAAGCTCATTTAATTTTAGTGCAAAACTATTTTGATAGATCAGAAGATGCAACTTCATATCACTTTAGTAAAAACTTTAGATTCAACAATCAAAAAGTTATATTTAAAAAATCAAACCCACATGCAAAAACCTTACAAATAATCTTAAAACTACTTCAAAACCATAAAGCAAGTGATATTTTAATTATTGGTGATAACTTAAGAAAAAAAAGATTATATGAAGATTTAGAATATTTTATAAAAGATAAAGCAATTTTATTAGATAGTTCCAAAACTTCTTTAGAACAAAATAGTGATGGATTGATATTATCATCTTACAATCAAATAGCTAGTATGGAATCTAAGTTTGTTATACTACTAGATACCTGTGCATCATCAACAAATGAAGTAAACTATGCAGTAAGTTTATCCACAGACACAACATATATAGTGTTTGAAAAAGAATCAGAAGATATAAAAGAATTAAGGATTAGCTTTGAAAATAAGTAAAACAAAACAAGAGTGGAAAGAACAATTAAGCCCTGAGGCTTATACAGTTGCAAGAGAACATGGAACAGAAGCACCATTCTCTGGAAAATATTATGATAATAAAGATAGTGGAATCTATAAGTGTATCTGTTGTGACGCACCCCTTTTTGAATCAGATACTAAATTTGATTCAGGAACAGGATGGCCTAGTTACTACGAAGGGGTAGAAGATGCAATCACAGAGATTAAAGATTCTAGCTATGGGATGACAAGAGTTGAAGTTGTATGTTCAAAATGTGATGCACATTTAGGGCATGTTTTTCCTGATGGACCAGCACCAACAGGGCTTAGATACTGTATAAATTCAGTATGTTTAAATTTTGAAGAAGAGGAATAAAGATGATACTAAAAATTGTAGTTGCACTTTTAGTGGTATTATCATTTAACTTAAATGCTGATACTAAAAAACAAAGCGTTGTACTTGAGACTACTCAGGGAATTATTGAGTTAGAACTATATCCAAAGATAGCACCTTTAGCTGTTGAGAATTTCACTACTCATGTAAAAAATGGCTATTACAATGGTATAGCTTTTCATAGAATTATAAAAAACTTTATGATTCAAGGTGGAGATCCTACTGAGAGTGGTAGAGGTGGTAAATCTATTTGGGGCAAAGCATTTAAAGATGAGTATAAAAACAAAACATTTAACAAAATTGGTGTTTTAGCTATGGCTAATGCTGGTAGAAACACTAATGGTAGCCAATTTTTTATAACTACTGCAAATACACCTTGGTTAAATGGAAGACACACTATATTTGGTCAAGCTACTCAAGAATCTATGGCAACATTAAAAAAACTAAACAATGTAGCAACCGCTAGAGGTGATAGACCAAAAGATAGACAAGAGATTATAAAAGCTTATTTAAAATAGCTTGTAACTACTTTATAACTATCCTGTAACCAATGTTAGAGATAATTAGATAATTGATTAAAGAAGAGGTAAGTATGGAGATTCAAACAATTAAAAAACTTGAAGAGGAAGCACTTAAAAAAAGTGGTACTGATTTTGTTAGATTAGGTATGGCACTATTTTTTATGATTGCTGTACTTACATATAGTTTTCTTAGTAATGGTGGCGTTCCAAATAATATGTTCCTAGCAGTTGCAGCACTTATTGGTGCTTATATGGCTATGAATATTGGTGCTAATGATGTAGCAAATAATGTTGGTCCTGCTGTTGGTTCTAAGGCGCTTACTCTTACAACTGCAATTATAATAGCTGCTATTTTTGAAGCTGCCGGTGCATTGATTGCTGGTGGTGAAGTTGTTAAAACTATCAAAAAAGGAATCATCGATATCTCTGCTTTTGGTGGAAATGCCGATCCATTTATCTGGGCTATGATGGCGGCACTTTTAGCTGCTGCTCTATGGCTTAACTTTGCAACAATGATGAAAGCTCCAGTTTCAACTACTCACTCTATTGTTGGTGGTGTTATGGGTGCTGGTATCGCTGCTGCTGGTTTTAGTATTGTTGATTGGGGTACTGTGGCTAAGATTGCTGCTTCATGGGTTATCTCCCCTGTTCTTGGTGGTGTTATCGCTGCTGCTTTTCTTTTTGCTATCAAAAAATCAATCGTCTTTAAAGATGATAAGGTTGAAGCTGCTAAAAAATATGTACCTGTTTTTGTAGCATTGATGTCATGGGCATTTGTAACATACTTAACACTAAAAGGTCTTAAAAAAATATGGCCACAAATTGTTGATATTTTAAATATGATTCCTTTTGTAGCAATTGAGATGAGTAAAAAACCAACTCTTATCACAGCTCTTGTGTTAGGTTTTATTACAGCTTTAATTGTTTATACATTAGTAAAAGCAAAACTGAGCAAAAATAGTGATAAACTTGAAAACACAAAAGCTTCTGTAAATACTTTATTTACAATCCCTCTTATTTTTGCAGCAGCACTTCTTAGTTTTGCTCACGGTGCAAACGATGTTGCAAATGCAATTGGACCATTAGCAGCTATTAATGATGCTGTTGTGAATGGTGGTATCTCATCAAAAGCATCTATCCCTTTATGGGTTATGGGTGTTGGTGCTTTAGGTATCGCCTTAGGTCTTGCACTTTATGGACCTAAACTTATCAAAACTGTTGGTAGCGAGATTACTGAACTTGACCAAATCAGAGCATTCTCTATCGCTATGGCTGCATCTATCACAGTTATTATCGCTTCTCAACTTGGTCTTCCGGTTAGTTCTACTCACATCGCTATTGGTGGTGTTTTTGGTGTTGGTTTTTTAAGAGAGTATCTACACTTAAATAGTACACAAGCTACTATTGAAGAGGATATGCTAACTATTAAAGATGAAAAGAAAACTCTTAATGCTTATAAATCTGAACTTAAAACTTTAGAAAGTAAAGATTCTAAGGCTGAGGCTGAGTACAATAGAATAGTTGAACTCTATAAGCTTATAGCCAAAGAGGAAAAATTTATCAAAGAGACTAAAAAGCATATCAAAGAGACTAAAAAAGTTGAATTTGTAAAAAGAGATGCTATTAAGAAAATTATCGCGGCTTGGGTTATTACAGTTCCTGCTGCTGCAACACTTGCAGGTGTTTTATTCTTTAT
>JAYEKJ010000096.1:6742-12239 GCA_034660975.1 Campylobacterota bacterium | reverse complement strand
TGATTTAACTTTTAAACAAAGGGTAGATTTAGATACATGGTATATACAAAACTGGTCTTTGTGGATGGATTTTGTGATATTTATGAAAACTATTAAAGTTGTTTTATCAAAGGTTGGGGCTAAATAGCAAGTAGATAAACATTAGCTTATGGTATTGGTAACTATACAGATAGCGAGGGAGTAACTCATTCATCTACAAATCTTAGAATAAATAACGCTGATGGAGATGATCTCAAAATTATAATGACTGAACAAAAAGTCAACTCTGATGATACTTTAACTTATGAGATAGTAAGAACAACTATATATAATAGTGATGGTTCTCAATTTCAAACAGATAAAGTTTTTGAAAATGGTAGCACTGATGATACAATAGTGAGTTTTACAAATATGGATAATGTAGCACTGTTTTTAAATGCCGGTTTTACTACAAATGATGAGCTTGGTGAAACACACTTTTTTGTTATAAATGATGGAAGTGAGGGTACAAAATCTTATATATATAAATTTGTAGATGAGGGAAGTGCAGAAGATGCTACAAATGTAGCTATTGATGGTACAGAACTTACACTTATCGGAACGATAGTAACGGATGATAGTGCTACAACTATTGATGATATTACAATAGCTTAATTTATAGGGGTCTTTAAAGACCCCTTTTTGAGAATTAAAGTATTATTGTAGTTTTGATACAATACCTTTAAACCCGAATTATGCAATAGGAATTTATAAAATTTACCTATGCTTGCATAATTCGGGTTAAAGTTTATTTAGGCAGAGATAATGAAAAAAATACCTTATGGAATGGCAGATTATAAAAGAATAAAAGAGAAAAATTTCTTTTTTGTAGATAAAACTAAGTTTATAGAAAAACTTGAAAACCTTAATGAGAGTTATCTTATATTTTTAAGACCTAGAAGATTTGGTAAATCTCTTTTTATCGCTATGCTTGAAGCCTACTATGATAAACATTATAAAAGTGATTTTGAGATGATGTTTAGTGATACTTACATTGGTAAACATACAACTTCTCTTGCTAATAAATATCTTATTATGAGATTTGATTTTTCTGGAGTTGATATTAATAATGTAGAAGAAAGTCTTAGAATAAATCTTTTAAATACATTGAATTTTTTTATAAAAAAATATAAATTAGATGTTGAAAAAAATGATAATCCAATTATTTTATTTGATAATTTATTTACATATTTAAAAGAGCAAAAACTAGAACTAATGATTCTGATAGACGAATACGATAACTTTGCAAATAAATTACTCCTTAGAGAAAAAACTGAGTATCTAGGTTTAGTGAGTGAAAAAACAGCATCATTTAAACAGTTTTTTACAGTTTTAAAAACTGCTACAAGTGGAAATGATTCTCCTCTAAAGAGGATGTTTATAACAGGCGTAACTCCAATGACTATGTTTGATGTTACAAGTGGCTTCAATATAGGTTCAAATATCTCTATGAGACCAGATTTAAATGAGATGCTTGGGTTTAATGAATCTGAAGTAGATGAGCTACTTGAGTACTACAAACTAGATGTTGATAAAGAGATATTAAGAGAGTGGTACAACAATTATAGCTTTAGTGAAGATACAGAGCAAAAAGTCTTCAACACAGATATGATTCTCTACTTCATAAACAAATACCAAGTAAGTAATAAACTTCCAAAAGAGATGATAGATATAAATGTAAGAAGTGATTACTCAAAGCTTAGAAACATCATCTACACCAACAAAAAACTAAACGGAAACTTTGAGACACTCCAAGCACTTATAGCAGGTGATATTGTATCGGTTTCAAATCTTGTGCAAGACTTTTCAGCACTTAATCTTGAAAAAACAAATAACTTCAAGTCTCTTATGTTTTACTTAGGGCTTATTACCATAGAGAGGAGAGAGTTAAGTTTAAAACTAAAGATTCCAAACGAAACAGTTAAGAGAATAGATATTGATTTTTTAAAAGATACTCTGGCATTAGAAAAGATGTTTAAACTCAATACTGATAAACTTGAAGAATCTCTCGAAGAGTTTGCACTTAATGGAAATTTAGAGATATTCAAATATTTAGCCCTTATGATAAAAGAAAACACAGGAATAAGAGATTATATATATAAAGAACAAAGTGTAAAGTCTATGTATATGGCATACTTGTCTTTAAGCCCTTACTATGTAGTAAAATCAGAACTAGAACTTAACAAAGGTTTTGCAGATATTTTAATTAAGCCTTTTAGCCCTTATGTTAAATATGTTGGTCTCTTAGAGTTTAAATATATAAAAGCAACAGATAAAGCAGATAAAGAAACTGTAGAAAATCTAAAACTTGAAGCAGTAGAGCAACTAGAAAAATACCAAAACGATTCTCTTATAACACAACATACAAACCAAGGCTTAAATCTTAAAAAAGTTGTACTTATTTTTCATGCTTGGGAGATGCTTGTTTGTGAGGAGATTTAGATAATTAATTAACTACAAACTCCGCAACAACAGCCAGATGATCCGAGTAACCTTTCCCTTTATGTCTGTTTGGCTTTTTCCTAGTTGTTTGCCATCTATAGATTCTTTTCCCCTTAAATAGATATTTGGGTTGGTAGGGTGTAACACTTGAGTGTTTGTAGTATATACCTTTATTTTTTAAAAGAGATTGCGAGATTAAAATATTATCAAGTGCCTCTTTTTTACCTCTAAAGATATAAGTATATCTATCCTCTTTTTCTGCATCATACCACAGATTATAAAAATTATATTTTTCATACTTTACTTTTGAAGCTTTTTTTGTTTGTTTTATAGTTTTTAAAACATGATTGATTCCTGTTTTACCACCTGTATCGTTATGTCTTCTTTTTCTTTTAAATTTTATATACTCTTCATAGTCAGAGTTGAAGTCACCAACCATAACTATATTTTTATCGTAACCTATCTCAGATACTCTTTTTTTTAGAACTTTAGCAGAGACTATCCGTTTACTCTCAGGACCACTTTTGGCTTTCCAGTGATTTACAAAGAGATATAAATCTTTATTATTTACTTTAAATTTTGCCTCCAAAATATTTCTGTATCTATAAGTTGGGGTTACGGCTAACTCTTTTGCATAAACGAAAGGGATTTTACTAAGAAAGGCTACCTTTATAGTTGTGTTTTTTCTATTTGCAATTTTATAATATTGATAATACAAACCTTTTTGTTTAAGCGTTAACCTTAAATCTTTAAGAGCTTGAAGAGATTCTATCTCTTGAATGGCGATAATATCAGCATCTATCTCTTTAATAACCCTAGATATATTTTGCAGTTTAATTTTATAGTTTTTTAGATTCCAATTAGATTTAGTAAAAGGGATATACTCTTGATACTCCCGTCCACTTTTTTCTAAATCAAAAAGATTTTCAACATTATATGATGCTATTTTCAAGGTTTTATCTCCATATAAAAATGATATAAATAGAAAAATGAGAGTTATAACTCTCACTATTTAATTCCATTTAATCGTAAAAGTTTGTCAGCATCGGCATCTCTACCCATTAGCTCATGAAAAAGAATCTCCATACTTTTAGCACCACCACCATTTAAAACTATGTTAAGATAATCTTTTGCTGTTTTAGAATCAAAAATCCCCTCATCTACAACAGAGTAAAAAGCATCAGCACTTAAAACTTCAGCCCATTTATAGCTATAATAACCAGCAGCATAACCACCAGCAAATATATGTGCAAATCCATTTTGGAACTTATTGTACTCAGGAGTTTTTATTAAGGCTGTATCTGCTCGTATAGAATCTAGTAAAGCTTGAACCTCATCGCCTTGATAAACTTTAGTGTGTAGTTTAAAATCAAATATTGAGAACTCTAATTGTCTTAACATCCCCATAGCAGATTGGAAATTTTTACTACGAACAAGTTTATCTATCATATCATCTGATATAGTCTCTCCACTCTCATGATGTTGTGCAAACAGTTTTAAAACATGAGGTTCATAAGCAAAGTTTTCTAAAAATTGTGATGGAAACTCAACGGCATCCCACTCAACACCATTCACACCACTCACCTCATTTTCATCTACACCACTTAACATATGGTGAATCGCATGACCCATCTCATGAAAAAGAGTTACAACATCATCATGTCTTAAAAGTGATAGGTTCTCATCAGTTGAAGCAGGGAAGTTACAAACGATAAATGCTGAAGCTAATTGCTCTTTGCCTTGCTCATCGGTGCAGTGTGATTGCCAGTTGTGCATCCAAGCACCACCTCTTTTACCTTTTCTAGATTCTAAGTCAAGATATAATCTCGCTTTGATTTTATCATTTACAAAAAGGTCATAAGAGAAAGCTTTTTCATCCCATAACTTCTCATCCACTTTTTCAAATCTGATTCCAAATAGTTTATTTAAAAATTCAAACATCCCATTAACAACAGATTTTTGCTCAAAATATGGACGGTATAACTCTTCATCTATATCGTATTGAGCTTTTTTAAGAATCTCACCATAGTAAGCTGTATCAAAACTCTTTAACTCTGATGGAGCGATTTTTTGAAGCTCTTTTAACTCTGCTTGCCCTTGTGCTTTTGAGTGAGTTGCTAAAGTTGTTAGAAAATCTAAAACACTCTTCTCATCTTTTGCCATCTTTGATTCTATGGAATACTGAGCGTAATTATCAAAGCCTAAAAGTTTACTCATCTCATTTTTAAGTGCTAACAGCTCATCAATAATTTTAGCATTTTGAGGAGCCCTTGTTACATAAGCTTTATATAGTGTTTCTCTTATCCTAGCATTTTTTCCATAAGTCATATACGCAATATAAGATGGCATCTGAAGAGTAAATTTATACTTAGTTACCCCATCCTCTTCAAATTTAGCACTCTCTTTATCACTAGCAGGAATCCCCTCAACATCTTGCTCATTTTCGATGATATACTCATATTCATTTGTAGCATCAAGTAGGTTTTGAGAGAAATTATTTGATAGCTCACTTTTTTTGATATTTATCTCTTGAAGTCTAGCTTTTGTTTTCTCGTCTAAATGAGCTCCACTTAGCTCAAAGTGTTGGATATTTAGTTCCAAAACTTTAAGTTGCTCATAGTTTAAAGAATCTTTCTCATTTTCTAAAATCTCTTTATAAGCTTTATAAATCTCTATATTTTGGGAAAGTTTTGTAGAGTACTCTGTTATAAGAGGTAGAGAATCTGCATATACTTTCTGAGTTTCATCCGTGTTGCTTACAGAGTTCAAGTGTGAGAGAGGAGTGAAAAAATGCTCCAAATACTCCTCCATCATCATTAATGGTTTTACAAAAGAGGCATAAGTTTTATCCTCTAGTTTTAAAAGCTCTTCACTTTTAGCTGTATTTGATTCTAATCTTTTAGTTAATTCATCTATAAAGTTTTTTGTATCTACTTTAAATTCTAAAAATTGGTTCATTTGTTATATTTCCTTTGTTTTATTAACTTAATAGTTTTAAAAAATCTTTTAGATCACTTAATACTGGATGTTCAAAATC
>JAYEKJ010000096.1:0-6642 GCA_034660975.1 Campylobacterota bacterium | reverse complement strand
AACAATCAAGTTAGTCTTTTTATTTCTATAAAATTCAAAATAACTGCCTTCATCATCTTTATTTACTTCATTAAAAACTTCTATACACTCTTTTGAATGTGTAGTTATGAACACTTGACAATTAGCCATTTCAGAAGCTTTAAAAACAATGTTCCAAAGTTTTGTGTAGTTTGTAAAGTGAATCCCATTTTCTATCTCATCAATAAATAAGCAACCATCTTTACTAGCCCAAATAGCACATAAAATAGCAATATAACGATTTACTCCCTCACCTAATGAAGATAAAAGAACAGGTAATTCTCTGTCTTTTAATGAAACTTTTAAAACGACACCTCTATCGGTAGCTTTTTGTTTTAAAGCTACAATATTTTCATCAAAAAGTTTTAATGAATCATTTAAAAACTCTTCCTTATTTAAATCTATTAAAGCACCGTAAAGAATAGCTATATCTTTTTCATCTGTTGGTGTGGAGGTAATAAAGTTTACTTTTTTTATAGGCTCATATCTGCCCCATCTCATTAGATGAGGTTTATGAACTGATTTTTCTATTGGTACATTAATTTCATCAGAGTTTACTGTTAATCTGAATAATGGTTGATATTCTGTTGATGAATTTTTTTCGCCATATACAAAATCTTCTTTTTCTAATTTCATTTTTTCAAAATATTCAATTTGAATTTTTTCATTATTTACATTAAGTTCTACCTTTGAACTATTTTCATATATAAAATCTAAATCAAAATAACTATTATTACTAAATTGTCGTCTCTTCATCATCTTATATATATTCACACTTAGGTCAATAGTATTAGAAGAAGACACAAACAATTCAATCCCCTCCATAAATGATGTTTTTCCAATATTGTTTTTACCACCAATTAGATTAACTCTCTTGATGTTATTAACACTAAGTTCTTTAAAACATTTAAAATATTTAAAAGTTAAGTTTTCAATAAAATCATTTGACATCTTAATCCTCCTCATCCCTTTTCTGCTTCACAGCACCGAATCTCTCTATCAAAATATCATCATATTCATTTGAGTATTTTATAAGTCTTTGAAATGCCGTTTTTCCCTCTTTTAGTGTTAGAGAAGAATCTACTATGAGGTAAGAGAGATAGATACTATTTTCATTTATGGAAAACTGTAGGTATGATAGTTTTGCATTCTCCTCTAGTAGATAATCATAAACTTCACCTATATTTTTACTAGGAATCGCACATAGTTTTGTGTCCCCTATGATGATTCCATTTTCATAGTAATTTATCTCTATTCTTGCACTACCCTCATCGATTCTCCATGATGATTGACTTCTTCTTGCTAAATCTACATCAACATCAAGTGAGCTTAGAATCTCCTCTAAAAGTTTCGTAGCACCACTTGGGCTATAACCTTTTCTTCTTAGTCTTGCAACGGAGAGTTTCACCCCACAACTAGGACAATAATCATTAGTTATCTCTGTTTCATTGATATGGTTCTTGCATGATGGGCATTTTATAATATTGATTTTATCTAAAGCCCCAAACGCATCTATCGCCTCTTTTACATAAAAATAGGGGAGGGAGAATCCTAAGTTATTTGCATTTTGTATGATAAAAGTATTTACACCTATCACATCACCATCAAGATTTAAAAGTGGACCACCACTATTACCAGGATTAATCGCAGCATCAATCTGTATATATTCTAAATCACCTTGAAGTCTTGTTGCACGAGAAACTATCCCCTCAGTTGCAGTATAGTTTAAGCCATAAGGGTGACCAATTGCGATGGTTGTATTACCATCTTCTACTATTTTTGTAGAGAGTTTTAGTGGAGTTAATGGTCTATCAAAATCTGTTTTGATAAAAGCTAAATCATAGTAGGGGTCATCATAAACAACTTGTGCTACTACTCTTTTGATTTTTTTAGAACTAATTACAACCTCTTTAAGCCCACCAACAACATGGGAATTTGTTACAATTAGATCATCTATAATAAATCCAGTTCCACTCCCATAAGGGGTCATGATTTGGATAATATTATCTATATATTTTTCAAGAATTATTTGAGTGTTCATCTATATCTCCTCAAAGTTAAGACTATTTATTTGTAGATAAAAACTATTACTAAATTCATTCATATTTGAAAAATTAAGCTCACTACCAAAAGGTTCTAGCTCTTTAAACCTAGCTTGATGTGGTTCAATAATATCTTCTATTCTAGAGATGATGGTTTTTTTGGAGAATGTTTCATCTTCTTGACTATACAGAACTGGATATTTAAGTTCATTGAAAAAAGTTTGATTTTGAATCTCTATGAGAGTATGAAGTAACTCTCTCATCACTTGATTTAAACCATAATTATAAAGTGTGTAAAATGCTATATATCTGTAAATAGTGGGGATTATTTGGTTATAACGGTTGTTCTTATACCATCTTATTTTTGTAAGTGATTCACTTATAAAGTTTGTTATCTCTTCAAACGATGTTTTCTCAGTTGGGTTAAAAGTGTATTTAGCATTATAAAATTTTCCCCTAAAATCATCAAAACTCATATTTTTAAGTTTACAGATATATCTTTTTAGTTCCTCGTTTTTTGCTTCGATACTAGGGTTTTCATCTCCAAAATACTCTTGTACTTTTTTACTGATTTTGTGATATATATCATATTTTGGAACTAGTAGGTAGTCAATTTTAAAAAGTATATTTAGATGTAAAAATGCCTGCATACCTGCATTATCATTAGATGGAAGAGTAAGTATCTTAGCATCTAACTCATCTATCCATTTATGTAGAAAATCATATTTTGTTTTTAACTCATCTTTATCAATAGGGTTTAGATGCCCAATACCTTCTAACTCTATATTAGGAAATTCACTTTTTATATGCTCTTTATCAAAATCAGCATTAAGAGCTAGTTCTCTGATAGGAAAAAATATTTTTTGAGGACTCATCGTGATGTTATCATGAAAAAGTTTTAGTTTAATATACTCATCATCACTAAAATAATAAGCATAAGTAAGTTGATAATTTCTCTCTAATATATACCGTTTAAGTGCTACTGTGGCATTCTTTTTTTTAATAATGATAACTTCAGCATAAAAATGCTCTTTTGTTATTGTACCTGTAACTTTGGCACTCCCTTGAAAAATCTCAAAATGAAGCTTGTCACCTTCCATTTTAGTTATTATGTTTTGGTTTGGATTCTCATCACAATAGTTCTCAAGAGATTTTAAAAAGTAATCATAAGCATTTACAATATCTTTTTTTTCAAATGCTTCATAAGATTTATTGAAAAGTTCCTCTTCATTGGGAGAGAGGGAAGCATTTGTTCCCCTCCCAAATGGATGTTTACGGTGTGTTGTTTTGGTATCGAAAAAATTTAGCCAGTTCATTGACTCTCTTTGTAAAGGTTTTTATTTATTGTTGCCATTATAATGAAAGCACCCTTATAAAATACCTATATCAGTGAGGTCATAATTTTATTTACAGTAATACTAACCTCATTAACATCTTTTATCTCTTTAGACATAAATATATCTATCTGCTCTTTTATATTTTCAAAAGTATTTTTATCGTTTATTAGAAAATTATTAAAAGCAATATCTGGAGTTTCATTTACCCTTTGGAAAGATAGAACCTGCTCTGTGTAGTGAATAACAATATATTCTATGTATTGAAGTATTTGATGACGCAAAGTTTTTTCATTAATTGATGTGATCTCAATAGTATCTAATGATGTTATCATCTCAACTATTTTAAACTCTTTTACAACAAGATAAAAGAGTAAAGCAACATTTTCAAATGAGTGGGATGAATTTTCTTTAACCATGATGGCAGCCACTGCAAATCTAAGGTAGTCAATGGCAGAGAAAAAGAGATTAAACTGTTTTTTTTCTGGAAGTATATCTGTTATATTTTTTTCATGAATCTTAGCAAGTATCTCAAATAGATCATGTTTATAGTCTAGTATATGATTTACATCAACTTGATGTTTATTGAGATATTTTAGCATCCATCTTGTACTAAAACTCAATGTATGTTCTATCTCATTGAGTAGCTTGTATTGCGTTTTAGAACTCATCTTAAAATCATTTCTAAATATCTCATATCTGATATCGTTAGCATCAAATAGTTGATTTGTGATGAGATAAGATTTTATTTTTATTAAAAATTTATCATGTTTGTTTTCATTATAGTCAGATATAAAAGTACTACCTTGAAGATTTATAATATTATCAGCCATGATAGTTGCAATTATCTCACGACGCAAAGGGTGATGATTTATCTCATGTTCGTAGGCACTAAGAAAAGATTTTGGAAAATATTTATGCAGATAAGGTAAGGCAAAAGTTTCATCTATTAAGTCAGATTTAACCAATATATTTTTTATAAATATTTTAGAATATGATAATAGTGAACTTAAAACTGGTCTTACGATAGAGCTTTTTGGAGATAGTATCTCGTTAATATTTTCATTTTTAGGGATATGAAAATCATCTCTGCTAAAGCTTATTAGGTTTTTATCCAATACCTCGATAGTAGAGAGAAAATTCTCTAAATAGTGTTTAGAGAGACCTGCATCTTTAGATATAGCTAATGCTTGATGGTAGTTATTCCATAAAACAAGGTTTACAATCTGTTCTGTGAGACTTTGAAGAGTTTCTTGGGCACCTTTATCATCTAAAAGGTTTTTTGATTTAATAATATTGAGTAGAATTTTAAGATTTACTTCATGGTCAGATGTGTTCACACCAGCGGCATTATCTATACCATCTATATTGATTTCACCACCATTTTTTGCGTACTCTATACGAGCTTTTTGAGTAAATCCTAAGTTTCCACCCTCACAAACAACCTTTGCTCCTACCTCTTTTGCATCGAGTCTCACAGCTTCATTTTGTTTATCTCCAATGTCAAGGTTATTCTCATCAGAACTCTTTACATAAGTTCCAACACCACCGTTAAAAAGCATATCTACTTTCATCATAAGAATTTTTTTAGCAAGCTCCTCTCCACTGAGATTCTTTTTTGTTGTTCCGAGCATTTTTTTGATTTCATCACTTAATTCAATACTTTTTGTAGAGCGTAAAAATACTCCACCACCTTTAGATATCAATTTTTTATCGTAAGCTCTCCAACTACCATCTTTTGCAGTAAAAAGTCTTTTACGCTCCTCGTAACTTTTTAATACATCTGGATTAGGATCAACAAATATCTCTTGATGCGATACAGAAGCTAAAAGTTTAAATTGTTGGGAGTATAAAAGACCATTTCCAAAAACATCACCTTTCATACTTCCAATACCAACAATTGTGATAGGAACTTGCTGAATATTTATCCCTTTTTCAATAAAAAACCTCTCAGATGAAACAAGTGAACCACGGGCAGTGATTCCTAACTCTTTGTGACCAAATCCATTACTTCCACCACTTGCAAAAGCATCACCAAGCCAATAACCTCTTTGTGTGGCAATTTTATTTGCCACATCACTCATACTAGCTGTCCCTTTATCTGCTGCAACAACGAAGTAAGTATCTTCACCATCATAAGCCACAATATTTTCATTTATAATCACTTTGCCATCTATCATGTTATCAACAAGGTCAAGTAGATTATTGATAAATGCACTATAAATATTTTCAAAATACTCTTTGCTTATCTCTGACTTATCTTTATGGATAATAAATCCACCCTTAGCACCATCTGGAATAATGATGGAATTTTTTCCCTCTTGAGTAATCATAAGTGATTTTATCTCTTGACGATAATCCTCATGTCTCTCACTCCATCTAAGTCCACCACGACTAATTTTACTCATTCTAAGGTGAAGACCACTAAATTCAGGATGATATACAAATGCTTCAATGTTTGGTTGTAAACCTTTTAAGTTTTCTGAATAACTTTTAATATCAATTTTAAATGAGATCGCTTCATTATTTAAAAAATAGTTTGTTCTAAGAAGGTTTTGAATCAGAGCATAAGTAAGTTTTAGAATCTTATCATCCATAATATTTGGAACTTTTTTAATCTCATTTTCTATATCGTTTTGGATATCTTTTATAAGTTTTTCACGCTTAGTAAGTTTTGGATCAAATTTAGTAAGAAAATAGTTTATAAATAGTTTTGAGATTTTAGGATGTATGGTTATGGTATGTAAAATTGTTGTTTTATTAAGTGCTAAAACAGATTGATCTATATACTCAATGAATGCACGAAGAAGCATGATTTTTCTAATAGATAGATTTTCATTATAAACAAGGGAAAACAATCTACATCTTGAGAGTATCACACCATTTAATGAATCAGAAATAATATTTTCAATATTGCACTTAGATACACTTATTTTTGACGAATCCTCTATCTTTAGATTAAATCTATTTATATAAACATCTGTTTTATTTTTTTCAATTTTATATGCTATCTCATCAATGATAGTAAAACCAAAATCATGTAAAATTGGCAAAATTGTAGATAAGTATAGTTGCTTTGTTGTAAATATATTGATAGATGGTTTATCTGAATCATCTATTATCTGAGTAATTATATTTTTTTTAATTACACTCTCAAATAGCTCATTATCTATCTTTAAATCATTTGGCGAGAGTAGGTCAGAACAGACCGAATTTATTGAAGTGGGTTGCATATAAATCCTTTAACC
>JAYEKJ010000095.1:0-2471 GCA_034660975.1 Campylobacterota bacterium | reverse complement strand
TGAATGAATCAGAAACAAGAGCCGAACTTATAGACCCAGCTTTACTAAAGGCTGGTTGGGGAGTTGTTAAAAACAGCCGTGTTAGACGAGAGTTTCCCATCTCTAAAGGTCGGCTTTTGGGTTCTGGTGGAAGACGAGCTAGTGCTTTAAGTGCTGATTATGTACTTGTTTATAAAAATAGAAACCTAGCTGTTGTGGAAGCTAAAAAAAGAGACCTTTACTACACAGAGGGTGTATCTCAGGCAAAAGACTACGCAACTCGCCTAAACATCCGCTACACATACTCAACAAATGGACTAAGAATCTATTCCATAGATATGGATGAAGCAAAAGAGGGTGATGTTTTAAAGTTCCCAACTCCAGATGAACTTTGGCAGATGACATTCCCAAAAGAGGATACACTTCAAGATAAACTCTTTGCAGTCCCTTTTGAAGATAGAGGTGGCTCTTGGCAACCGAGATACTATCAAGAAAATGCTATCACTAAAACACTCGAAGCATTAGCAGATAAAAAAGATAGAATCCTTTTAACCCTAGCTACTGGAACTGGTAAAACGGCTATAGCTTTTCAGATAGCTTGGAAACTGTTTCATGCAAAGTGGAATATTCAAAATGATTTTAGTAGAAGCCCACGCATACTGTTTTTAGCAGATAGAAATATACTTGCAGACCAAGCATTTAACTCTTTTGGTGCATTTGAAGAGGATTCACTTGTTAGAATTGATCCAAGTGAGATAAGAAAAAATGGTAAGGTTCCAAAAAATGGAAATATCTTTTTTACAATCTTTCAAACCTTTATGAGTGGAGCGGATGAGAGTCCATATTTTGGAGAGTATCCAGAAGATTTTTTTGATTTTATCATTATCGATGAGTGTCATAGAGGTGGGGCAAATGATGAGAGTTCGTGGAGAGCAATACTAGAGTATTTTAGCCCAGCGTATCAACTAGGGCTTACAGCTACACCAAAAAGAGATGTAAATGCAGATACTTACGCTTATTTTGGAAAACCAGTATATGAGTACTCACTCAAAGAGGGAATCAATGATGGTTTTTTGACACCCTTTCAAGTCAAAGAGATAGCTACAACGGGAGACACTTATATATATACTTCTGATGATGAAGTTTTAGAGGGTGAGATAGAAGAGGGGAGAGAATACACCCAAGAGGAACAAAATAAAATTATCGAGATAATAGATATAGAGAAGTATCGTGTAAAAGTTTTTATGGATAATATAAACCAGAATCAAAAAACTCTTGTCTTTTGTGAAACACAAATCCATGCAGCAGCTGTACGAGACCTAATTAATGAGTATGCAAAAAGTACAAATCCTGATTATTGCCATAGAGTAACTGCAAATGATGGTGGTCGTGGAGAAAAACATTTAAGAGATTTTCAAGATAATGAAAAAATAATCCCAACAATCCTTACAACTTCAAAAAAATTAAGTACAGGTGTAGATGCACCAGAGATAAGAAATATTGTACTTTTAAGAAGTGTAAAATCTATGGTTGAGTTTAAGCAAATAGTAGGGCGTGGAACAAGGCTTTTTGAAAATAAAGACTACTTTAGTATTTATGACTTTGTAAAAGCTCATAAACATTTTGCTGACCCTGAGTGGGATGGAGAGATACTTGACCCAAAACCAACCTCTCCAAAACCACCAAAAGAGCCATCTGAAACACCAGAATCTGAGCCATGTGAAGTGTGTGGGAATTTACCTTGTGTATGTGAGAAACCATCAAGAGAGATAATACGGATAAAACTATCAGATGGAAAATACAGAGACTTAGATTCTATGGTAAAAACATCTTTTTGGTCTCCAAGTGGAAAGCCAATATCTGCACAAGAGTTTGTAAAAGAGCTTTTTAAAGAGATACCATCTTTTTTTAATAATGAAGATGAATTAAGAGCTATTTGGAGTTTACCAAGTACAAGAAAAAAACTCTTAGATGAGTTGAGTGAAAAGGGTTATACTCAGTCACAATTAAATGAGCTTAAAAGAGTTGTAAACGCTGAAGATAGTGACTTATATGATGTGTTGACTTATGTAGCGTATTCTAAAGATATGCAACCTAGAATCAAAAGAGCAAGCAGAGCTAAAACTCATTTATCAACTTTAAATGCTTACTCAAAAAAACAGCAAGATTTTTTAAACTTTGTTTTGGGTCACTATGTTGAGGTAGGTGTAAGTGAGCTTGATGATAGACGACTTAAGGATTTATTAGTACTTAGATACCATGCACTCAATGATGCAAAAGAGGAGCTTGGAGAGATTAAAACTATAAGAGACACTTTTATAGGGTTTCAGAAGTTTTTGTATCAAGAGATAGTAATTTAAAAATATTAGGAGATAGATATGGAAGATATATTATACGCCCCATGGCGAGATGAGTATGTTACAAATAAAAAGGTAGAGGGTTGTGTTTTTTGTCATATAAGTGCTAATGGGGCTGAAGATGAAGAGTTGCAT
>JAYEKJ010000094.1:0-2474 GCA_034660975.1 Campylobacterota bacterium | reverse complement strand
AACTAAAGCAAGCCATAATATAAAATTTATAACCTCATTTGATGATTCTTCAAACTCATTAACATAAGCAGAAGATACAATATACCAATCTAATTCAGGCAAATACTCAATCCAAGAAACTTTATCATAAATATAATTATCTTTATCCATTGGGGTATCCCACTTATAAAACAGCTCTTTTTTTGTTTTTGAAACCTCTACTAAATCATCAAATATATATGTTCCTTTTGTAGGATTATCTAATTTTGAAAAGTTTTTACCATTGATATTGCTATTTGGATGTACAAGCATATTTCCATCACCATCAAAGATATATAGATATCCTGTTTTTCCAATTTTCGTAGTTTTAATAATATCTTGAAGTTGATACATCAACTCTTTTTTTCGTTTTGCAACTTTTTTTTCTATATCATCGATATAAACACCAGTTCCAATAACCATATTCCAATTTGGGAAATTCTTAGTAAATGTTAATTTTTCATAGGGTGTATCATCTTTTTTATTCTTTTTCCACCAATAACTATGAAAACCCTCCCCTTTTTCTCTTGCAATTTTCACCATTGGTGGGATAATAAGATTCCCTTTTACATCTTTAACTTGAGATAAATCTTGCCCTTGTAGATATGGATGAGAAATTATTATGTTGTTATAATCACTTATATAAAAATAGTTGTTATCGGCATATCTCAGTTTGTTTATTAACTCTAACACCTCATTTTGTAACTCTTCATTTAACACACTGTAATACTCACCAGTTCCAATTATCCAATTAAACGGTTCAAATTTAAAAACATAACTTATTTTATCTTCTACCAAGTTTGTTTTTGGATTTTCCCACTTATAACTTACTATTCCGGCACCATCTTTTTCACATATATTTGAAAATTTCTGTATAAAATAGATACCATCATTATCTTTTAAATATTTTAAATCTTTTCCATTTAAACTAGGTTTGATTGGGTGTAAAATTGTCTTTGTCCCGAGATTAATAAAATAATACCCCGCATTATTGTTGTATCTATACATATTTATATAGTTTTTTATTGTTTCCTCAAGCTCTTTTTTACCCATTATATTTTTATTTTTATCATAAAACTGCATCAAACTTAACTTAAACTCTTCTGCTCTAATTTTTAACACATCTCCAATATTTTCAGGTTTTGACTGCTCATACTTCGCTTGAATAATTGACCACACCGTATCTGTAAGACTTTTTAATTCACTTTTGTGCCTTTTTAATGAATCTCTCTTAAAAGTATCTAAATCTTTTGAAACATTTTTTGTAATTATTACAACCTTACTTAAAATCTCTTTTGCATTTCTCTCCTCTAAATTTTGAATACTCTCATCTATTTTAGGTAAAGCAAAAAGGTATAAAACCACGGTATAAACTACAATTACACTTGTTACTATAAACATAGCTTTTAAAAATATTTTTGATTTGAACATCATAAATCCTTCACTCTAGTTTATCATTTTTATAATTAAAAATAAAAATAAAATAAAAAAGTATCAACTATTTAGTTTACTTTCCGATATACTACATAGATAAAGGAAAAACAATGAATACATCTTATGGAATCAACACTTATATGGCACACGACTTAAATATTAGTATGAAAACATCTAGTGGTGATACGATAGAGATGGATTTTGCCAACCATCAATCTAGCTCTTTAAAACATAAACAAAATGAAAATGGCTCATCTACTCAAATGAGTTTCTCCTCTATGCAATCATTTCAGTTTAATGTAGATTCTAATGGAATCGATGCTCAAGATCAAAAAGAGATAGATGCTTTTATGAAAATAGCCCAACCATTTATAGATGACTTCTTAAAAGAGTTAGAGGATGTCGCTCCAAAATCACCTGTAAGCCAACTAGCTAGAAAAGTTGCCGATATATTTGAACCTAGCACAGAGCGAACAGAGAACTCAAAAAACAATATCAAAACAAATATTGTAGAGATATTTGATAACTCTATGAAAAAACTTGAAGCACCTGAGAGATTAAATAGTGCAGAGACTTTAGAAAAAATATTTGAAGATTCTAAAAAACTTTTAGAGAAGGTTTTAGAAGAGTTTGATGGTCTCCATAAAGAGATTTATGCATAATCTCTTTTGAACATTAAATTTATACTACTGAACAAAATTCTCCAACCTAAAAAATCCAACTCAATAAATATAACATTTTTAAACCTATACTGTAACTTTAAGTAGCTCTATTAACATAAATTCATCCCCCCAATAATTATCTTGCCTTTTAGGTTTAAGTTAATATAAAGTATCAAATATAAACAAAAAAGGCTAAATAATGAAATTTACAAAATTAAGTATGGTTATACTGTTACCATTATCACTATTGGCATCTGAATGTAGTAAAATCTTTCCAGATATATTAAGCTCAGAAACATCAATCACATTTGTATCAAAATTAGATATAAAGAGTAAAAGCAATGAGCTACAAACTCCCAC
>JAYEKJ010000093.1:0-12341 GCA_034660975.1 Campylobacterota bacterium | reverse complement strand
TGTCTAGGTGGCTATAGAGAGAGGGAAACGCCTGGCCCCATTCCGAACCCAGAAGCTAAGCCTCTCATCGCTGATAATACTCGTCCTTTCAGGATCGGAAATGTAAGTCGCTGCCTAGTTAATCAGTTTAAACCCATTTACTCAATTTTAACTTTTTAATCTTTACTCACTTTTATAATCTTTATTTAACTATTACTTTAATTATTTCACTTTACAAATTTATTTAATCATTTTTTGGTACTTCTAAAAACTCTTGCTTAATAAGCCTAGTACCAATTATAAGTGTCTTTTTAATTACTATCGCTAATTTAGCAATAGTAATATTTTATTAGCAGAAGATTGAAGAGATGATTTATATCATCACCGCTTCTCGCTCTCCCTCTACAATCTCACCAATTAAATAACCATCAGTATTAGCCAATACTTTTTCAACATTAGAATCTTCTACAACAAGAATCATCCCAACACCCATGTTAAATGCTCTAAACATCTCATCACGATCTACATGTTCTGCCATTAATTCAAATATAGGAAGAACTTTAATAGAATCTTTTTTAACTTCAGCTCTTAGGTTTTCAGGAAGTACACGAGGTAAGTTTTCAACGATTCCACCACCTGTGATATGAGCCATAGCTACTATCTCTTCTCTTAATGCTTTGAAAGTTTTTACATAGATATTTGTTGGTTCTAATAAAGTTTCGATTAATGGTTTGCCATTAAAATCATCTTCAAATTTCATACCCATTTTTTCAAATAGTACTTTTCTAGCAAGTGAGAATCCATTTGAGTGAAGACCTGAACTTGGAAGTGCTATAAGCTTATGACCAGCTTTTACAAGTGAAACTCTATCCATTTCAGATTTTTCAGCAACACCAACAGCAAAACCAGCTAAATCATAATCATCTTCACTATACATACCTGGCATCTCAGCAGTTTCACCACCAATTAAAGCACACTCACTTCTGATACAACCCTCAGCGATTCCAGCAACTACATTTGTAGCTACACTCACATCTAGTTTTCCAGTTGCATAGTAGTCAAGGAAGAAAGATGGTGTTCCAAAGTTACAAAGTAAATCATTTACACACATAGCAACTAGGTCGATTCCAACAGTGTTGTGAATACCAGAATCTATAGCAAGTTTTAGTTTTGTGCCAACCCCATCAGTAGCAGCAAGCATAACAGGCTCTTTAAAACCAGTTGGAAGCTCAAATGCACCAGCAAAAGAACCAATCCCACCCATAACACCTGGGATTTTAGTAGATTTAACTAAAGGTTTAATGTTTTCTACAAAACTATTTCCAGCATCAATATCAACACCGGCATCTTTATAACTAATTTGACTCATTTGAAGATTCCTTATTTGGTAAATCACATTTTTTAGAGATAATACATAATGGACAGAAGTTAATAGCACCTGCTATTAAAGGAATAATACCTAAATAGAACCAGAATATGCCAGTAACAACGCCAGTAGCAATAAGAGCTAAACCAATAACAATACGAAAAACTCTACAAAACTTTCTAATCTTGTTGAAATCCATTTGAATACCTTTATATTAATATAAAATTTTTCTAATTATATCCATAGTTAAGTAAAATTAATCCAAATATGATAAAATCCATTTCAAATATAAGGAATTTAATATGAAAAAATTTATCTATAATGAAATGATGGTTCATATACCTCTATGTACTTCTAAAGATCCAAAAAATGTTTTAATTATTAGTGAAAATGGTAGTGAATTAGAACAAGAGATTCAAAAGCATACAGATATTGCATCTAAAACTACCTCTTGCAATCTTGATGCTCTTCGTGACGAGAGTGATTCTATTTATGATGTAGTGATTTGTGAGATGGATGGGGATGCAGCTGTTGTTGCACATATTAGTCGTATATCTAAGGATGATGCTCAATTAGTAATAAAACATGATTCTCTAGATAACACGCAAACTAATAAAGTTTTAATGCAAGTATTATCTAACTACTATAAAGTTATTATGCCTTATAATCTTGGTGATGGATCAACTGCTTTATTAGCATCAAAAGAGTATCATCCAACGGCAGATATTATCTTACAAAGAGCAGATATGATTGATAATTTAGATTATTATAATTGTGATATTCATATTGCTGCATTTGCTATGCCTAATTATATTCGTAAAGAGTATTTAGGAATTATTAAAAACTAATGGCATTTGAATATGCAATAGCTTTAACCGGAGGTATTGCTACTGGAAAGAGTACAGTAGCATCTCTTTTGGCTTTAAATGGTATGAGAGTGATCGATGCTGATTCTATTTCACATAAAATTTTAGATGATTCTTATGCTTGGGTTGAGGAAATTTTTGGAGAAGAGTATGTGAATAATTCAAAAGTTAATCGTGAAAAGCTTGGAACTTTAGTTTTTTCTAATCAGGAAAAGAAAAAATTTTTAGAAGATTTTTTACATCCAAAAATTAGAGTTGAGATTGAGAAGCAAAGTGTCAAACAAGATAGTTTTAAATTTCCTTATTTAATTGATATTCCACTTTTTTTTGAAAATGGAGCTTATAATATACAAGAGAGCGTAGTTGTTTATACTCCTGCTGATATTCAATTAGAGCGTTACATAAAAAGGAATGGCTATTCCAAGGATGAGTCTTTAAAAAGAATTGCTTCTCAAATGCCAATTGATGAAAAAAAAGATAAAGCAACTTGGGTGATAGATAATTCAAAAAATCTAAAACATCTTCAACAAGAGTGTGAAGATTTTGTTGATATTATAAAGGCTAAATATTTATGATGGTAGCTAAATACAGTGCAAATGGCAACGATTTTGTAATTTTTCATTTAGATGAAAAAATTGATAGAAATGAATTGGCCAAAGATATTTGTCATCGTCAAGATGGTGTTGGAGCTGATGGTCTTATAGTTATTGTTCCCCATGATAAATATGATTTTGAGTGGCAGTTTTATAACTCTGATGGAAGTACGGCAGAGATGTGTGGAAATGGAAGTCGTGCTTGTGCTCATTATGCATTTGTACATAATTTAGCTCCTAAAAATATGAGTTTTTTGACTGAGGCTGGTGTTATCAATGCAGAGGTTGATGGGGCTATGGTTTTAAGTGAATTAACACCTCCAAAAATATTAGAAAAAGATATAGAGTTTGGCAATAAGATTTGGTGGAAACTAGATACTGGTGTTCCTCATATAGTAAGTTTTGTCAATAATATAGAAGAGTTTGATATACAAGAAGCCAGAGAATTAAGATATAAATATAATGCAAATGTAAATATAGCTTTTGTGGATGGTGAAAACCTTAGAGTTAGAACTTATGAGCGTGGTGTTGAAGATGAAACACTAGCATGTGGAACAGGGATGGCCGCTTGTTTTTATAGAGCATTGCTAGAAGAAAAAGTTAGTGATTCTATAAAGGTTTATCCTAGAAGTGGTGAAACACTATATTTAGGCATGAACGAGAGAACTATTACATTTAAGGGTAAGGTTAAAAATACTTTTGTTACTCAATGGAGATAGTCTAAGCTAACTGGATTTTATAATCCAGCTGCTTCAACTATTTTAGCTTGATGATCAGCTATAAGAGGCTCTACAACTTCATCAAGAAGTCCACCACTCATAATTTCATTCAAACGGTAAAGTGTAAGGTTGATTCTATGATCACTCATACGATTTTGAGGATAGTTGTAAGTACGGATTCGCCCACTTCTATCTCCAGTTCCTACTTGTGCTGCTCTTTCAGCTGCATTTTCAGATTGTTGCTCTTGCATCTCTAGGTCAAAAAGTCTAGCTTTTAGAACTTTCATAGCTTTTTCACGATTCTTATGTTGTGATTTTTGATCTTGATTGGTTACCACTAAACCTGTTGGTAAGTGAGTAATTCTAACAGCAGAATCTGTAGTGTTTACAGACTGACCACCACAACCAGATGAACGCATAACATCTATCTTTAAATCTTTATCTTCGATAGTAATCTCAACATCATCAACTTCAGGCATAACTGCTACTGTAATTGCTGATGTATGAACACGACCTTGAGATTCTGTTGCTGGAACTCTTTGAACACGATGAGTTCCACCCTCATATTTCAATCTACTATAAACCTGCTCACCCTTAATAAGTGCAGTAACCTCTTTAAATCCACCAGAATCTGAAGGGGAACTACTTATAAGCTCAATCTTCCAACCTCTTAAATCTGCATATCTTGTATAAGCGTCAAACAGGTCACCTACAAAGATAGCAGCTTCATCACCACCAGCACCAGCACGAAGTTCCACGATGATATTTCTATCATCATTTGGATCTTTTGGTAAAAGAAGCATTTTGATCTCTTCTTCAATAAGTGGTTTTTGTGGTTCGAGCTCTTTAAGTTCCTCTTTTGCCATATCGCCCATTTCAGCATCACAAAGCATCTCTTTTGTATCAGCAATATCTGCGATTAAAGTTTGATACTCTTTAGCTTTCTCAACGATTGGTAAAAGATTTGATTGTTCTTTTGAGAGTTCTGTCATCCGTTTGATGTCAGAAGTTATATCAGGTGAACTTAGCAAGTTGCTAAGTTCATTATAGCGATTGATAAACGGTGTAAGTTTATCTGCTAACATGCTATGAACACATTATATAGCGTTTACAGCTCTGTGAAGACGGCTAACTTTTCTAGCAGCAGTCTCTTTTTTAAGAATACCTTTGCTTACAAATTTGTGAATTTGTTGATTAGCTACTTTTAATGCTGCTGATGCTTCCTCTTTGTTCCCTGCATCGATTGCAGTACGAACATCTTTAACAATGTTTTTAAGACGAGTTCTATAGAAACGATTACGCTCTGTACGAACGATAGTCTGACGAATTCTCTTAATTGATGACTTGTGATTTGCCATTTAATGAGTCCTTCTCATGAATTTTAAGTGCGAAATTTTAGCTTAAAGATAATTAAAAGTAAGTTAAAGAGAAGTTAAAACATAATATTTAGAGATAATATTATAAATTATGTTAAAATACATCATTAAATAAAGTGGAAATGTTATGAAATTATTTGGAACAGATGGGGTGCGTGGAGAGGCTGGTTCATTTTTGAGTGCGGAGTTAGCAATGAAAATTGCTATGGCTGCTGGGATATATTTTAAAGCCCGTTCAAAAACGAATAAAATTTTGGTAGGTAAAGATACTAGAATTAGTGGATATATGATAGAAAATGCGATAGTAGCTGGTCTTACTGCAATTGGATATGATGTGATTCAGATTGGGCCAATGCCTACACCTGCAATCGCATATATAACAGAAAATATGAGATGTGATGCAGGAATTATGATTAGTGCTTCTCATAACTCGTTTGAAGATAATGGGATTAAATTTTTTGATGCTCATGGTAATAAATTATCAACAGAAGTAGAGGCAGAGATAGAAAATATATTTTTTAATAATGATAAATTAGTAGAAGCACAGTGTATAGCAAAAAATATAGGTCGAGCAAAAAGAATTGATGATGTAATCGGTCGATATATTGTTCAACTTAAAAACTCTTTTCCTAGAGATATTTCGCTTCAAGGGATGAGAATCGTTTTAGATACAGCTAATGGGGCTGGCTATAAAGTTGGTCCAACAGTTTTAGAGGAGTTGGGTGCTGATGTGATAGTTCTTCATAATAAACCTGATGGATTTAATATAAATGAGGGGTGTGGAGCTTTACATACTAAAGATTTATGTGAAGGTGTTATTAAGTTTAGAGCTGACTTAGGGATTGCTCTTGATGGTGATGCAGATAGACTTGTTGTTGTTGATGAGAAAGGTGAGGTTGTTGATGGTGATCATCTTTTAGGTGCATTGGGTGCTTATATGTCTAAGCAAGGTAGTTTAAAAGGTGCTGGAATTGTCTCAACTGTTATGAGTAATCAGGGGCTTGAAGACTATATGAAACTGCAAAATTTAAAACTTTATCGTTCAAATGTTGGTGATAAGCATGTGTTGGAAATTATGAATAGTGAATCGATAAATTTTGGGGGAGAGCAAAGTGGTCATGTAATAATTCATGACTTTGCTAAAACTGGTGATGGATTAGTTTCAGCTTTACAAACCTTGGCGCTACTTATTAAAACAGATAAAAAAGCATCTGAAGTTCTTCGCCCTTTTAAATTGTATCCTCAAAAACTTGTAAATATACATATAAAAGTTAAAAAAGAATTAGATACGATTGAGGGGTTAAAAGAGAAATTGAAAGAGTTAGATAAAAAGAATATTCGTCATCTTATCCGTTATTCTGGTACTGAAAATAAATTAAGAGTTTTATTGGAGTGTAAAGATTCTAAAGAGATGAACATTGCAATGGATGTGATGGTAGAATTTTTTGAAAAAGCTTTAAATGGATAATAAAATTTTACGCCTAGGGGCAATATTACTTTTCTCACTTATTGGTGTTTTTATAGTTGACCAAAATATTAAAATGCTTTTTGTTGATGGATTTAGATACTACACAGAGTGTATTGATTTAATCTTGGTATATAACAAGGGTGTTGCATTTTCAATGTTAGCTTTTCTGGATGAATGGTTGAAATATATTCAATTAGTACTTATTATTGGTATTTTAATTTATATTTTTTCTCTAAAGCAAGTTTGTTATGCTTTTCCAGCAGGGTTGTTACTTGGTGGTGCTTTGTCAAATGTATATGACAGATTTATTCACGGTGGTGTTGTTGATATGGTTTATTGGCATTGTGGATTTAATTTCGCTGTATTTAATTTTGCAGATGTGATGATTGATGTTGCAGTTGTATGGATATTGTTGTTAAACTTTAAACCAAAGCTTTGTAAAAGCTAATCAAAAGCACATTTTAGGTATTATTGTCAAAAATAATAGTTAAATTTAACTAAATTAGATCAATAGATAAATAAAAGGAATATGATGGAAATCAAATCAAACAAAATAGATGGTGCAAATGCTGAAATTACAGCAACAATTTCAATGGATGAAGTTAATGCTAATTTAGAAAAAATTGCTAAAAGTTTAAGTAAGACTGCTAATGTTCAAGGTTTCCGTAAAGGGAAAGTACCTGTTTCAATTATTAAGAAACAGTATGGTGAAAAACTTGTTCAAGATGCTGAGGCTGAAGCGATTCGTACTGTTTTAGAGAAAGGTTTAGAAGAGATGAAAATTTCTAATGATTCTTTAATTGGTGAGCCAAATATTTCTCAGTTTGATAAAACAGAAGATAAAATTGATGTAACAGTTAAATTAGCTATGAGACCAGTTATTGAACTTGGTGATTATAGCTCTATGGTAAAAGATTTTGATAAACCAGTAGTTACTGATGAAGCGATTGAAGCAAGAATTATTGATATAGCTCAAAATCAGGCTCAAATGATTGATATTGAAGAGGATCGTGCATTAGTTAAAGATGATTCTGCACTATTTGATTTTGAAGGTTCTGTTGATGGTAAGTTATTTGAGGGTGGAGCTTCTAAAGATTTTTCTTTAGTTATCGGTTCAGGTCAATTTATTCCAGGTTTTGAAGATCAAATGATTGGTATGAAAAAAGGTGAAGAAAAAATTATTAAAGTAACTTTTCCAGAAAATTATGGGGGAGATTTAGCTTCTAAAGATGCTGAGTTTAAAGTAAATCTTAATGCTATCCAAACTAAAGGTGAAGTGGTTCTTGATGATGAGTTAGCTAAAAAAATGCTTCCAGGTGAAGATGACGCAGATTTAGCTAAACTTCAAGAGTTAGTTAAAACTCAAATTGAAAATGAAGAGTTAGGTAAACTTTACAATGATGATTTAAAACCAGCTCTTTTAGAATCTTTTGTTGAAGGTTTTAAGTTTGATTTACCAGAATTTGTTGTTGAGCAAGAGATTGATATGGCTTTGAATAAAAAAGCTGGAACAATGAATGAAGATGAGATTAAAGAGCTTCGTGAAAACGCTGATAAATTAACAGAACTTCGTGAAACTTTTCGTGAAGAAGCATCAAGAAGTGTAAGAGCTACATTTATTATTGATGCATTAGCTGCTGCTGAGAATGTAAAAGTTGAAGAGCAAGAAGTTATGCAAACTATCTATTATGAAGCGATGCAAACTGGTCAAGATCCTCAAAAAGCTTTTGAGCACTACAAAGAAGCTGGATATATCCCTGCAATTCAAATGTCAATGGTTGAGGATAAAGTTCTTTCAGGACTACTTAACTCTAAGATAAAAGAAGCGTAAATAATGAGCTATATCCCTTATGTAGTAGAAAAAACAGGTCGTGGTGAACGCTCTTATGATATTTTTTCTCGTCTTTTAAAAGATAGAATTATTATGCTTAGTGGAGAGGTTAATGATCAAGTTGCTTCCACTATTGTTGCACAGCTTTTATTTCTTGAAGCAGAAGATCCGGAAAAAGATATTTACTTCTACATCAACTCTCCTGGTGGAGTTGTAACAGCAGGTATGGCTATCTTTGATACAATGAACTATATCCGTCCTAGTGTTGCTACTATATGTATAGGTCAAGCAGCTTCGATGGGTGCTTTTTTACTTTCATCGGGTGAGAAGGGTAAAAGATATGCTCTTCCACATGCAAGAATTATGATTCATCAACCTCTTGGTGGTGCTCAAGGTCAAGCAACTGATATCGCAATTCAAGCAGAAGAGATTCTTCGTATGAAAGCAGAACTTAATGCTATTATCGCAAAAAATACAGGTCAAACTGTGAAAAAAATAGAAAAAGATACTGACCGTGATAATTTTATGAGTGCTAAAGAAGCATGTGAATATGGTATGATTGACGAAGTTTTAATCAAAAATGATAAAAAATAGTTACTAAGGAATAATATGGCTGAGTCGTTAAGAAGTAGAAATCGTCGTGATGCAAAAGGTACAAGAGCTGCCAAGGCTAAAGCTTTTGATGTAGATACTCCTTCTGACGATGTTGAAGCTTACTCTAAAGATGTTCTTCGTGCATTATTAACAGATGGTTTGCCTGCGACGCCAAATAATTTCTCTTTATATTTTGATAGACTTTTAGAAAATAAAAGTGAGTTTTTTCGTAAACAAGTAAAGAGTATGCTTGAGCTTGAAGATTCTAATGATGATGAAAATATGATTATGCTTGAACAAAATCTAAAGCATGGTTTTTCATCTATGAAAAATCTTTTAGGTGTAACAGCTAATCTTTATAAAAATATGTCGCTAATGACTAAAATACTTGAAAAAAGAAGAAAAGAATTATTAGCAAATACAGAAAAACAATCAGCAATGAGTGTTGCAGCTTCACTAGAGAATGATATTTCAAAGTTAAATGGAATTTTGAAAAAGCAAAGTTCAAGCATGAAAACCATATATGATGAGACTGCCCAAATAGTTAAAAATGTTGAAAATGAGACTATATTTGATAATAAATATGGTGTTTATAATAAACGATATCTTATGATTAGAATAGAAAAAGAGAGTAGTTTAATTAAAGAATTTAAACATAAAAGTTCTCTTATTATGATTGAGTTAGCTCGTGATTTAAAAGCAACTGTTAATAATGAAAAAGCACTTGTATTGATGACTAGAACAATTGCAAGATTACTCCTTAAAACTTCAAGAAGAAGTGATACTGTTGCTTATTATGGAAATGGAAAATTTTCCATGCTTTTAACACATACAAACATTGATAGTGCTAAAAAAGCTTCTGAAAGATTATGTGAATTAGTATCAAATAGTAACTTCTTTTTAGGTGATCGTGAAATTACTTTAAAGATCTCTATCGGTATTACAGATGTATCACCAAGTGCATCTGTTGAAGAGGTAATTGTGAGTGCAATGGATGGAATAGAAAATGCCTATGCAAATAAAGCTCTTGATTATGCAGTATCATTAAGACAATAGAAGTAATAGTATAAATGAAACTAAAAATAGTAGAATATCCAGATAAAAAATTAAAAGAAAAGTCTAAAAAAATTGAAAAATTTGACAAAAATTTACATAAGCTTTTAGATGCTATGTACCCTATTATGATAAATACAAATGGGATAGGTTTAGCAGCTATTCAAGTTGCTCATCCTTTAGAAGTTTTAATTTTAAATATCCCAAATGAAGATGGTGAGCAACCAAAAGAAAATCTTTTAGAGATAATAAATCCAGTTATCATTAAAAAAGATGGTGAAACAACATATCAAGAGGGTTGTTTAAGTGTTCCTAGCTTTTATGAAGATATAAATAGATTTGAGACAATCACTATAACATATCAAGATAGAGATGGTAAAAGTAATAGTATAGAAGCTGATGGCCTATTAAGTATAGCAATTCAGCATGAGATAGATCATCTAAATGGGATTTTATTTATCGATAAACTTACATCATCAAGACGAAGAAAATTTGAAAAAGAGTATAAACGGATGATAAAAGAGAAAAAGAACTCTAAATAATTGAGTTTTTATAGGTAATATAAAAATACTTAAAAAAACTGCTAAGATATTTGCTTTCTCTCTGTTTGAAAATACAATTTTTAAAGCACTTGTTTTTCTACCTCCATCAAGTGCTATTTTGTATAAACTTGATAACTCATTTTAATTAACATTATCATAGTTGTATATCCATTGTAAATTTAATTTTTTGCTCCTTTAACGACTGTTGGGGTTAGTTTCTGTCTTTCCAATAGTTTGGTTTTCTATTTAATTGCATAACGGCTAAAATAATAATTTCATTATCTCTTTGATAGTAGATTATCCCAAAAGGAAAACGATTTATTAAACATCTTCGTATTTCTCCATCTAGTTTTTGCCAAGCAGTTGGAAATGTTAAAATTCTTTGGATTGTTTTTTGAACCTCATAGGCAAATTCTGAGCCAAGATTTGTTTTACACTCTTCATAGTAATCAACTGAAGTATTTAGTTCAAGTTCAGCATCTGGATGAAATGAATATGTCATTTATGAGTTTAATCTTTTAGCTATTTTTTGAAAAACTTCATCCCCATCGACAAGAGATACACTATTTGTTTCAATATCAATTTTTCTTTTATTTACTTCTTTTATCCACAGTGCATCTATTGAACTATTTGAGGGTGTGATACTAGCTAATATTTTATCAACAATTTTAGTTTTTAAATCTATTGGTAAAATATCTATCTCGTCAAAAAGTTGTTCTTGTTTTAAAGCTAACATAGTAAACTCCAATGTTAAATATAAACTATTTTACCAAAATGGTTTATATTTTATCTTTAAGTTTTGGCTTAATGAAAAATTTGGGCTCCTAAAATGTTCATAAAACTTCGCTATAGTAGGAGTAAACAAAGGTTTATTTACAAATGATTGTAAAAAAGCTCTAAAACTTGTCCAAAATGTAATTCCAAAAACACTATTTCTAAAGGTTCAAGAAGAGGAATAAAGAGATATTATTGCCATACCTGTGACAGTTGGTTCAGCTCAAAAAGAAGACCTAACAACCTGCAAGAAATAATCTTTAAAAAGTATGTTTACAGAAGACAAATTTTAATGCATCTAGCTGAAGATTATTATCGTAGTATCCCATGGATTCGGAAACAAATATTTGAATATGAACCAGTAGAAAAAGTCCATCATCCAAGAGCCGTAGTTATTGTTTGTGATGCTACTTTTTATGGAAAGAAAAAAGACAAGCTTGGTACTTTAGTTTTTTGCTATGCCCTTTGGGTACAAAGATATTCTATCCAAAGAAGTTCTCATCTGGAAACATGTACAAAGTGAACTTACAAAAGATTACAAACAACTTCTGCAAAGACTTTTAGACATAGGCTATGAAGTAAAAGCCATCATTATTGATGGGAAGAGAGGCTTATTCAAGGCTTTCAAAGACTATCCCGTACAAATGTGTCATTTTCATCAGAAGAAAGTCATACAGAGATATATAACTATGCATCCTCGATTAGAAGCTGGTAAAGATCTTCAAAAAATTATGTATAATCTTACATCAACAACTCAAACTATTTTTACAAAAAAGCTTAATGAATGGTATCAAAAATATAAAGACTTTTTAGCAGAAAGAACGATAAACCCTGACACATTAAAAGAATCATTTACTCATCAAAAACTTGTGTCAGCTTACAAGAGTTTGAGAACAAATTTACCCTATCTTTGAGTTCTAAAATACTTTTAAAATCAGGTTCAGATAAATTTTTATTTTTAGTTAAATCCATAAATATTTCAGTTTCTCGTGCATTTAAACCAAAGAACTTTTTTTCTTCTCTTAACTCATTCAAAATATTATTCAATAAAGCAGACCTCTCCTAAAACTCCAAAAATATTGGAGTAAAATTTGCTTATAAATTGATATGTCAAAAACAATAAAATTCAGAAAAGTAAATAAATTATCAGATATAGATTTTAGGCGTGTTGTAGGCGTAA
>JAYEKJ010000092.1:0-2499 GCA_034660975.1 Campylobacterota bacterium | reverse complement strand
ATTTGAAATTCGAGGTTCCAAAGTGTCTATATGCTTAAGTCAATGGTGTTGGGTGGGTGTGTTTCTACACCAGTTCCCGCAGTATATAGTTCTGCTACATTTTCAATTAATAACTATCTGCCAATAAAAAAAGGTGAGTCTGCTTGTTACTCCTACCTATCGCTATATGCTTATTGTAGTGTTACTAGTGCTATGAAAGATGGTAATATTACAAAGCTACACTCTGTTGAACATCACAATACAGAAGTGAACTGGTATAACGGGTTTACACTATCATCTTTGTATTTTAGAAAATATACAACTATTGTTAAAGGTGAATAGTTAACTGCTCTCAGCAATATCAAGTATATACTCTTTTATCTCAACTGTGTCAAAAAAGATGTTTCGATGAAGTTCATCACTAAACTTTTTGAGTAATCTTTTTTTCTCAGCTATTCTTTGTTCTTTATCATCTTTTAATGGTAGTAAAACATCATAAAGCTCTTTTTTATATCCATCGATAATTTTCTCTTTTGTAACTTGTTCATCACTAACAACAGGTCTTAAATCACTACGAAAAATGATAAAAGCAACCCCCGCAAAAATAGTAATACCAAGCAATGTGTAAATTATTTCACTATCCATTATAAGCCCTTAAATATAAATTTTATAGATGAAAGTATATCGAAATTTAATCATTTGTAATTATTGATTATAATCATTTTATGAATAACAAATCTATAACTTTAAAAACTATATTTAAACTCATTTTAGAGAAAAAACCAGCTCTTATTTATGGGCAAATCATCACTCTTTTAGCAATTTTAGTGAGTGTTCCAATTCCTATGATGCTCCCTGTGATGGTGGATGAGATTCTACTTGATAAACCTGCTCATTTTGTAGAGAGTATCAACTATATTTTAGGTGAAACTACTGCTTTTTATTATATTGCTATCGTTACTTTAGTTGTTATATTTTTAAGACTAATATATTATTTTTTAGGTGTGATTATCACAAAAGTATTTACTAGTATCTCAAAATATGTGACATTTATGATTCGTCAACGATTGATAAATCATCTAAAAATTACCTCTATGAATGAGTATGAAACACTTGGAAGTGGGGCGATAACTGCTAATCTTGTTACAGATGTAAATACACTTGATGCTTTTATTATTACGAGTGTGAGTAAGTTTGTATCTTCTGTTTTAATTCTGCTAGCTGTTGGTGTTGTGATGATTATGATAAATCCTATTTTAGGGATGATGATTTTAGTTATCCAACCACTTATAATGCTTTTGAGTAAAAAGATGTCAAAAATTGTTGGAAATTTGAAAAAAGATGAAAATTCAGCGATAGGAGAGTTTCAAGATAATATTGGTGAAACATTAGAGTTGTATGGGCAAATAAAAGCATCAAACAAAGAGAATTATTTCTTTTCTCGTGCGATAGGTCATGCAAAAGCTGTTCAAACCACATCAAATGAGTTTGGTTATAAAAGTGTAGCTTATGAAAAACTCTCTTACACTATCTTTTTATCAATGTTTGAGATTCTAAGAGCTTCTGGGCTTATTCTTGTGCTATATAGTGATTTGAGTATCGGTATGATGTTTGCGATGTTTGGATATATTTGGTTCATTATGACACCAGTTCAAGATATACTCTCTATGCAGTATAGCTACTCCTCAGCGATGAGTGCCTTAGATAGAATCAATAGAATTTTATCACTTAAAACTGAACAAACAGGGGATAAATTTCTTGATTCTAAAGGGGTGGATATATCTTTAAAAGATTTAAACTTCTCCTATTCAAATAATAAACCAATACTCAAAAATATATCTCTAGATATAAAATCTGCTTCAAAAATAGCTCTAATTGGGGCGAGTGGAAGTGGAAAAACTACACTTGCACAGATAATATCAGGGTTTTATGAAAAACAGAGTGGAGTTCAAAAATATAATGATGTAAAAATAGAGAATCTTAGTAAAAACTCCCTCAGAAAAGAGATATTTTTAGTTCTTCAGATGCCTATACTTTTTAATTCTACATTAAGATTTAATATCACCATGGGAGATGAAACCATTAGTGATGATTCTATATTTGAAGCACTTCAAACTGCACAACTTACAGATATGATTGAAAATATGCAAGAGGGGCTTAATACAGTAGTAGGAAGACATGGAATCAGATTATCTGGTGGACAAAGACAAAGATTAAGTATAGCAAGGATGATAATTGCGAATCCAAGTATTGTGATTTTTGATGAATCAACCTCTGCTTTAGATGTTCATACAGAATTGAAACTCCATGAAGCACTCAAGCCGATTCTAAAAGATAAAACAGTTATCACTATAGCTCATAGACTTAGCACTGTGAAAAATGCCGATGATATTTATGTTTTAGAATCTGGAACAATTGTTCAAAGAGGAACACATGAGGAGTTAGAGTTTGAAGAGGGGCATTATATGGAATTTATAAAAGGGCAATTGATATGAAAAAAAAGTTTATACTATTTGATAA
>JAYEKJ010000091.1:0-2504 GCA_034660975.1 Campylobacterota bacterium | reverse complement strand
AAAAAAGGAAGTAAAAAGATGCCAAAACTAAGATTTACAACAGACTCCATCAAACGACTAAAACCACCAACCGATAAAACCAAAGTTCAATACTTCGATAGTGAACTAACAGGCTTTATGATTGAAAAAAGGGTGTCAGGCACTGTTTTATGCATTTTCTTATTTTTTTATTAACTCATCTTTTTTGTTTTCTGCTACAATCTTACACACTCCCACAAATTCCTAAAATTCTTTTAAACTTACATATAGCTTAATGGTCGGCAATCTGGTGGGCTAAAACTCTCTTAGTGTCCCATAACTATTTTAAGACACTCTAAAGCACCATTTCATCGACATTTCACATACTCCCAAACTGTCCCATAATCCCCTATAGGATTAAGAGACACATTTTTATCTAAGTAACACCCCATCTGGTCGGCAATTGGTCGGCAGAGTCCCCTTGACAAGGTTTTTAGCACTTAACTATACTCCAAAATCTACTAGCTACTTTCCTAACTGGTCGGCTGTATATAAAAAGTGACAAAAAACAGATGAAAATCAAACTAAAAATAAGAGTAAAAAAGGAAGTAAAAAGATGCCAAAACTAAGATTTACAACAGACTCCATCAAACGACTAAAACCACCAACCGATAAAACCAAAGTTCAATACTTCGATAGTGAACTAACAGGCTTTATGATTGAAATAAAAAACACAGGAAGTAAAACTTACTATTATCGCTATAGAGAAAACAACTCCCAAAAGATGATACGCATAGGTGCAACAACAGAACTAAACTTCCAACAAGCCAAAGAGAAGTACCATACCCTCAAAGAGAACCAAAACAACCCACAAACACTATCACAACCCAAAGAACCAAACCAAATAACATTCCAAGAGTTCTACAACAGCTACTACCTCCCATACATAAAAACCCATATAAAAAGCTATGAAACCAACATAAGCATATTTAAAAACCATATACTCCCAGACCTAAAAGATACCCCTATGTTAAACCTAAAAAAAATAGATGTAATGAGCTACCATAGTAATATGCTCCATAAGAAAAACCTAGCCCCTGCAACAGCTAATAAATTCTTAATCTTCTTAAATAGTGCTTATAACTTAGCTAACACTTATGAACTACTAAATGACTATAACCCATGTAAAGGTGTAAAAGAGTACGAACTCAACAACCAAAGACAAATATTTCTAACTAAACCACAAGCTAAAAGATTACTAAGTGAAGTAGAGAAAAGCCCAAACATACACCTAAAATACATCATCCCAATGCTACTACTAACAGGTGCAAGAAAAAGAGAAGTACTAGATGCCACATGGGCTGACTTTGATACTCTTAATAACCTATGGACTATCCCAATAACTAAATCAGGTAAAAAAAGAATATTACCTATAACACCACCACTAAAAGAGTTACTAGAAACCATCCCTAAACAAACCAAATACCTCTTCGCCTCTCCTAAAACAAAGAAACCCTACACAAACATCTACAACAGCTGGAACACAGCAAGAATAAAAGCAAACCTACCAGAAGTAAGAATACATGACCTAAGACATACTTATGCTTCAGCACTTGTAAATGCTAAATGCTCCCTCTATGAAGTACAGATGCTACTAGGACACTCTACAGCTAAAATGACACAAAGATACGCACACTTGAGTAATGAATCTCTTATGAAAGCTTCTAGTTTTGCTGGGAAGTTGGTGAAGTAGGGTTGTATGAAGAATTTGGTATAATGGTTTAAAATAAATATAAAGGAGTATCAGCTATGCCAATTATAGATATTGAAAAAGTAAAAGATGAGATTATAGAACGATTAAAACCTCTTGACCCTGATAAGGTTATCTTGTTTGGTTCTTACGCTTATGGTACTCCTAATGAAGATAGTGATATTGATTTGTATGTTGTAACTAAGGATGAGTTTATCCCTCAGAGTTTTAAAGAGAATAATAATTTATATTTAAAAGCATCAAGGCTTATTCGAGATATGAGACAACAGTATGCTATTGATTTGATTGTTCACACAAAAACCATGTCGGAAAAATTCAAGGAAATAAATAGTTCTTTTTCTAGAGAACTATTATCTAAAGGTAAGGTTCTGTTGTGAACTTATCAACTGAGTGGCTAAAAGCTGCATACTTAGATTTAGAAAATATAAAATATATTGTGAATGTAGAACACTTAAGTTCTGTTACTGCTTTTCATTCCCAGCAAGCTATAGAAAAGTGTTTTAAATCTTTAGTTCAACACAAATATAATAAAGTAAAAAACCAACATGATTTGCTTAAGCTTTATGAGTCAGTGAGTGATTTAATAAATATCGATGCACTAGATAATTTAGATACTCTAAATCAACTCTATATTGATTCACGCTATCCTGGAGATATGGGACTTTTACCATATGGCAAACCTTCCCTTGAAGATGCACAAGAGTTCTACGAGTTTACTTTTGATATATTTAACCAAGTATGCATTATCTTAAATGTAGATCCAGATGAAGTAAAA